>DATLSW010000424.1:0-7616 GCA_035533955.1 Ktedonobacteraceae bacterium
GGCGATCACAACGAGGCGCAGGCCGCCCCAATGGCGACGCCGCGCCGACGTTCGCGCAAGCGCACTATCATTATTTTTGTGGCGGCGACCTTTCTCAACGGCGGGCTACTTTTTCTGCTGGCGTGGCAGTTGCTCACGCCCGCCCATCCGCAGTCGAGCGGCGGCAGCGGCAGTTACACGGCCAGCGACCCGCTCAAAGGCAAGGCCGCGCCCAATTTCACGCTGGCCGCGTTGAGCGATCAGCATGTCTCGCCCATCTCGCTGGCGCAATACAAGGGCAAGGCCATTGTCCTCAATTTCTGGGCCTCGTGGTGTGGCCCCTGCCAGGACGAAGCGTCGCTGTTGCAAAGCGAGTGGCAGAAGGTGCAGTCCAAAAATATCGTCTTCCTGGGCGTCGATTTCCAGGATACGCAGACCGATGGCATGATTTTCGTGCGCAAATACCACGTTACCTATCCCAATGTGCAGGATACGACAGGAGCCATTGCCATCAATTTCGGCATCGCCTTCACGCCGACCACGATCTTTATCAATAGCAAAGGGGTTGTCGTCAATAACGTCCCGCAGCAGATAACGGCGCAGCAATTACAGCAAAACGTTCAATTGCTGCTCAACAATGGTGGCTGACGATGTGGCGGCACCCATGAAATAGAGGGTTTGCCATGTCATTCTGAGCGGAGCGAAGAAGCCGGGGTTCGCAAGAGATCGCCCTGGCTGGCATGTCATTCTGAGCGGAGCGAAGAAGCCGGGGTCGGCCAGTGATCGCCCTGGCTGGCATGTCATTCTGAGCGGAGCGAAGAATCTCTGCTCGGCGAATGAGATTCTTCGCTCCACTCAGAATGACATGCCGGTGGGCATTTTTCATAGCACGGCATTCTGAGCGGAGCGCTCAGAATGACATGCCGGTGGGCATTTTTCATGGCACAGCATTGATTGCCTTGCCACATTACAATACGATAGTAGAGAACATGTTTGAAATTCGCCTGATTATGCGCGTAGCGCATATCCTGGCGGCGGCGGCCTGGCTGGGCGGCAATATTATGTATGTCGCTGTCATCGTTCCAGCCTTGAAACTGGCAGGGCCAGCGCCCGCCGTAGCCGCGCAGATCGCCGCCCTGTTCAGGCGATTAACGAATATCTGTATGGGTGTGTTACTGCTAAGCGGGGCATACCTCACGTTTGACCGGCTGACAGAAACGACGTTGGGCTGGCCCTATCTGGTGACGCTGGTGGTGAAGATCGCCGCCGCCCTGGTCATGTTTGTGTTAGCGATTTATGTTGGACAGAGCAATATACGCAAGCTGGCGAAGCGAACGACGCGCCTCTCCAAAGTCGCGCCTCAGCTTATTCTAGCTCTCGGCATATGCGTATTTATCCTGGGCGCGCTGCTCAATCTCTTATTTGAAGCAGCGCTTACCCCGCACTAATGGGAGGTTGTACATGCAGCCTGCTTTGCTGGAAAACGAACCGAAAACGACTGAGAGCAACACGCGGAAGCGACGACGCAAGCGAATGCGCCTCAGCTTTCTTGTCGCGGGCGTGGCGATTATCGCCGCCGTGGCCTATCTTATCTATGCCAATACGCAAGCCAACGCGATGTACTATATGACGGTGGCCGAACTGAAGGGCTGCGCCACCTGCGCCACGCAGCAATCGGTGCGCGTCGCCGGTTTCGTCAAGCCCGGCTCGATTGTGAATAACGAGTCGGCGCAATCGGTCAGTTTCGTGATCACGGCCAACGGGCAATCCATGCCGGTTGTCTACAGCGGCATCGTGCCGGATATCTTCGGCCCCAACATTCAAGTCGTAGTCGAGGGCCATTACACCGGCCAGGGACCGTTCAACGCGCAGCAATTGCTGGCGAAATGCCCCTCGAAGTTCACGGTCGCCACGCCCGGAACTTCACAATGACGGAAGAGGATTTACCGTGCATGTTTCAGATATCGGCGTTATTTCTCTCATACTCGCGTTAATTTTCGCGTTCTATACGATCATCACCGGCATCCTGGGCGCGCGGCGTCGTTCGCCGCGCCTCGTGGAGAGCGCGCGGCGCGGCGTCCTCACGGTGGCTTTTTTTCTGATCACCGCGTCGCTCTCGCTGATCGTCTCGTTTCTGATCCATGATTTTGGCGTGGCCTACGTCGCGCACGAGTCTAACCTGGCAATGCCGTGGTACTATACCGCCGCCGCCTTCTATGGCGGGCAGGAAGGATCGCTGCTCTACTGGGGCTTGATGCTCGCCGTCTTCTCCGCCATCTTCGCGCTGACAGCGAAGCGCGCGCCTGCCGACCTCGTTCCCTATATCCTGGTCACACTGATGTGCATCGAGACCTTCTTCATTTTGATGCTGCTGACCGTCTCCAGCCCGTTCGTGCGCCTACCCATCGCGCCCGCCGACGGCATCGGCCTCAATCCGCTGCTCGAAGACCCAGGAATGCTGATTCACCCACCCATGCTGCTGATGGGCTACATGAGCTTCTCCATCCCCTATGCTTTCGCCGTGGCCGCCATGCTCTCCGGCAAACTCAATAGCGACTGGCTGCGCTCGATCCGGCGCTGGACGCTGGCCTCGTGGTCGATTCAGACGACGGGTCTCGTCCTCGGCGCGTGGTGGGCCTATCATGTCCTCGGCTGGGGCGGCTACTGGTCCTGGGATCCCGTCGAGAACGCCGCGCTCTTCCCCTGGTTGGCCGCGACGGCTTTCCTGCATTCAACCATGGTGCAGGAGCGGCGCGGGATGCTCAAAGTCTGGAATCTCTTTCTGATCATCGCCGCGTTCGCCCTCTCGATCTTCGGCACGTTCGAGGTGCGCAGCGGCCTCATCAGTTCCGTGCATTCGTTTGCCTATTCTGACATCGGAGGCTTTTTCCTGGCCTTCCTGGCAATCATCATCGTTTTCAGCACCGGCCTCTTCATCTACCGCCTGCCGAAAATGCGTCCGGAGCAAGAATTCGACTCGCCCATCTCGCGCGAGGGCGCGTTCCTGCTCAATAACCTGCTGCTGCTCGGCATCATCTTCGCCACGCTGTGGGGAACGCTCTTCCCGCTGATCTCGCAGGCTTTCACGCGCCAGACCGAGACGGTCGGCCCGCCTTTCTATAACTCCGTGGACGGCCCGCTTTTCCTGGCGCTGATCCTGGCGATGGGCGTCGGGCCGCTGCTGGCCTGGCGGCGCACCGCGCCGCGCGTACTGTGGCGCAATCTGGGCGTACCCGCGCTGGCGGCGGCCGTGTGCGCGATCATCCTGCCCCTGTTCGGCGTCTTTAATGTGTGGGCCAACGTTGGCTTCTCCGTCTGCGCCTTCACCGCCGGAGCTGTCGTCTACGAACTGTGGCGCGGCGTGCGCGTGCGTCACAAACACGGCGAAGCTTATCATATCGCGCTCTTCACGCTGATTGGCCGTTACCGGCAGCGCTACGGCGGCTATATCGTGCATCTGGGTCTCGTCGCGCTGGCGCTGGGCGTGATCGGTTCGTTCTTCTTCCAGACGCAACAGGACGCCGTTCTCAAGCCGGGACAGACCATGAGCATCGCGGGCTACCAGTTCAAGTATTTCGGCAATTACGAGGAGACGGGCGCTGGCACAAATACCGTCAAAGCCATCTTGCAGGTATGGAGCAACGGGCAGTACGAGGGAACGGTCTTCCCAGGGCGCGTCTTCTATCAGAATTTCTCCAATCAGCCGGTCAGCCTCATCTCCATCACGACCTATGGCCTGACCGACGTTTATGTCTATCTGGCCGATTGGACAGGCGCGTCGCAGGCCACGATTCGCATCTTCATCAATCCCCTGGTTCCGCTGATCTGGCTCGGCGGCCTGATCATGCTGATCGGCGGCATCATCTGCTGGTGGCCGGAGAAGCGCAAACGGGTAGGGGCGGGCCGCAATACGGACAGGCCACAACCCTTACGCGCTCCGCAGGATGTCAGCGCGCGTGGGCAGGCCAGCGATAAATCGGCCCCTGCGAGCCGCGGCGTGCCGATCCTGCCCGCGCAGCAGGGCGATCAGGAGGCCATTGTATGAAGAAACGCTCGCTGCTCATCGTCATCGCCGTGATCGCCATCGTGGCCGCCGTCTGGTCGTTCTCCATCTGGCACAATCCGCCGCGAGAGACGCTGGATCAGCGCGTGCAGGACGTGGCGTCGCAATTGATTTGCCCCGTCTGCCAGGGCGAGTCGGTCGCCAGTTCTCCAGCCACCATCGCGCAGCAGATGCGCGCCGTCATTCGCCAGCAGTTGCAAGCAGGCGAGTCGGAGGCGCAGGTGATCCAATATTTCAAGGCGCGTTATGGCCCGCAGATCGTGTGGACACCGCAGTGGCAGGGCTTCGATCTGGTAGCATGGCTTGTTCCCATCGCGCTGCTGCTGCTGGGCGTGGTCATCCTCTTCTACGTGCTGAGAAGCTGGCGCGCTGCCATTCCCGGACACGCACCGCCCGCCGCGCGCGGGCCTGCGGAAGATGCTGATAGCGAACTGGACGCTTACCGCGAGCAGCTCGAGCGCGAACTGGCCGCCGAAGATCCGATCTTCGCGCCGCGCCGCGCACCAGGAATGGAGGCGCGCTGATGCAGTTCTTGCCCATCCTCATCGCTATCGCGCTGGGACTGCTGGCGCTCGGCTTTGTTCTTTACCCATTCTATCGCCACGCTCCGGCCAACCCTAAGACGGCGCGGGAGGACAGTGTACTGCCAGTTCATAACGGCCACGGACAGGGCGCGAGTATTACCTCTTCCCCGGAGAGGCTACAGCCCCTACCGGACACGACCGCGACTGACCGCGAGCGCGAAGATGCCGCGCGCGCCGCACTGCGCGAGATCGAACTGGACTATCATCTTGGCAACATCGAGGAAGCGGATTATCGCAACCTGCGCGAACGCTACATGCGCCGCGCCATCGCCGCCCTCAAGTCGCGTTACGAACGCGGCCACGAACTGGACGACGCCATCGAAGCGCGCCTGCAATCATTAAAAGAGCGTAATATGGATACGAGCGACCATGCGGAATAAGTTTTTTTTACCGAAAAGAGAGACAAGCAGCATCACAATCGCCACGGCAATTGTGATGCTGCTTGTCTCTCTTTTCGGTCTGAGCGCCCTGTCGTCGGTCGCGCACGCCAGCGCGCTGAGCAACAACGGTCGCATCTACGGGCAATTGCTGAATGGCACGCGCAAAAACGCGCCGGTAGCAGGGCAGAAAGTCACGTTGCAAATGGCCGAGGGCATCACAGCCATCGACCTGGATACCGTCACCACCGACGCGCGCGGCAACTTTTCGTTCCCCAACCTTTCTACCGGCAGTTCGATCAGCTATTCCGCCTATACCAGCTATGAAGGCGCGCAATATAACACCAGCCTGACTGGCCTGGCGAAAAAGCCGACGCTGCACGAGAATCTGACCGTCTATGACGCTACCAGCAGCACGGCAAAAATCGCCATTGTGCAGTCTACCGTTCTGCTGCAAGCCGCCAACACGCAGAAAAATATTATACCGGTCTCCGAATTGCTGATCTTCCGCAATTTGACCGACCGCACCTATATTGGCTCGCTCAAAGCCAGCCAGGGAATGCCCAACGCGCTGCGCTTCACGCTGCCGCACACGGCCAACAACCTCGTGTTAGGAACAGGCTTCAACGGCTATCAGGCAGCCCAGATACCCGGCGGTTTCGCGTCCAACGCGGCGGTGCCGCCGGGTGATACGCAGTTCTCTTTCACTTTCGACATGCCATATAGCATCGCCAATTACGACTTAGACTACCAGGTACTCTATCCGACGGTGCGCCTCTCGATGCTGGTGCCGACGAGCATCCATGCCGCGTCGGATACGTTGAAAGCGCAGGGGCCGCAGACGGCTGGTCAGCAGGTGTACGACCTGTTCACCGGTACGGCGCTCTTACCGGGGAAAACGCTCGATCTGCTGCTTGATGGCCTGCCCGTCTCCAGCCCATTTCCCAGTTCGTCGCCATCTGCGACGGCGGACGCAACGCCGGGCTGGCTCTACCTGTTCGTTGCCATCGCGATCATGGCGCTGATTGTCTTGTTCACGCTAATCATTGCGCGCGCCACGCGCGCGAAGATGCCGACCAGCAAAGTCAACCGCTCGCGCAGCGCGCGCCGCCGCCGACATGTAGAGACCTCCCTTGTGGGGGTCAGAGCCAGGGCAAAGAGCAAACAGTCGGTAGAGATGGACAGCGAAGAACGCCTGTTGCAACAAATGCTTGAGCTTGACAATGCTTATGAAGCTGGTAAAGTGAAGAAGTCGGAGTACGAGCAGCGGCGCGCGAAGCTGAAAGCGCGATTGCGCGTAGTGATGGGCGAAAAGGTGATGTCGTGACGGCCAGCGCGGGCGATCCCTATCTGAATATGACGGGGCTCAAAAAGAGTTTCGGCCTCAAGCCAGTACTGCGCGGCATTGATCTGACGCTGGCGCGCGGCGCGCGGCTGGCCTTGCTGGGCGCGAACGGCGCGGGCAAGACGACGCTGCTGCGCATTCTGGCCGCGCTGACGCAGCCAACAGCGGGCAGCGCGACTATCGAGGGTCTTGACGTCGCGCGCGATGCCCAGGAAGTGCGCCGCCTCGTCGGCTTTGTCGGGCATCAACCATATCTATATGACGAGTTGACGGCGCTGGAAAACCTGCTGTTCTTCGGCAAAATGTACGGCGTCAAGGGCGCGCGCGAGCGCGCGCTGCTGTTGTTGCAGCGCGTCGGCCTGGAGAAACGCGCCAGGGAGCGCGTCGGCACGTTCTCGCGCGGCATGGTGCAGCGCCTTGCGCTGGCGCGCGCGCTGCTGCACAGCCCGCGCCTGCTGCTGCTTGACGAGCCGGACACGGGCCTGGATACCGAAGGCGTGCAACTGCTGACGCTGCTTTTAGATGAACACCGCGCGGCGGGCGGCACAACGCTGCTCACCACGCACCAACCTGAACGCGCGCGCGCGCTGTGCGATCATATCGTCACGCTGAGCGGCGGGCGCGTCGTGAACAGAGAAGCGATTACCGATGAGCATATTTCTGACACAAACCATAGCCATCCTGTGGAAGGATATCCGCTACGAACTGCGTAGCAAGCAGACGTGGACAGGCATGGGCCTTTTCGCCATTATCGTGCTGGTCATTTTCAACTTCGCTTTTGACCTGCGCGTTGATACGATGGCAGCAGTCGCTCCAGGCGCGTTGTGGGTAGCGTTTGTCTTCGCCAGCATTCTTGGCCTGGGCCGCACTATTGCCGCCGAGCGTGAAAAAGGTTCGCTGGATCGCCTCTTGCTCTGTCCGGTGGATCGTAAAGCGATCTACCTGGCGAAACTGCTGGGCAACATACTCTTTATCGGCGTGGTCGAACTGGTCGCGCTGCCAATTTTCATGATACTTTTCAATCTGCCGTTGCAGGCTGGCCCGCTGCTGCTCATCGTAGCGCTGGGTACGCTGGGTATCGCCGCCGTCGGCACGCTCTTCTCGGCCATGGCCGCCGCGACGCAGGCGCGCGAGCTGCTGCTGCCCATCCTGATCTTTCCATTGATCGTCCCGGTCGTGATCGGGTCTGTGCGCGCCACCAGCGATCTGATCGCGCCTGTCGCCAATGATCCGCCGTGGCTCGGCCTGATCGCCGCCTTTGATGTAAT
>DATLSW010000425.1:0-3784 GCA_035533955.1 Ktedonobacteraceae bacterium
GGCTGTGGCGCGAGTGGGTAGAGTGAGATCATGCAAAGAGCAGGTGGGAAGCGCCGTGCCGTTCTGGCGCAAAGCAGGGTATAACATGTCACAGGTCAGCACGACGTGCAGGATCACGCCGTTGTAACGGGCGTCGCGATGGTGTTGGTGAGCGTACCAGTCGCTGGCGCGTCGATGGAATTCGACGGCGCCGCTGCGTTGATCGGGAAAGGTGAGAATGGCGTCTTGCACGTCTGGCCCGGCAGCGCCGCCCGGCAATCCCGCGAAGAGCAGCGTGCAGAAGTCGCCGTCGCTCAGCGGCAGGCGCGTGCGCGGGGTGAGTGCGTACCAGCGACGGGCCATGTCTCGCTCGTAAAGATGCGGCGCGGCTGGGCTTGCGCTCTCACATACGCACGCTGCGATCACGCCTGTTCCTGTGAAGGGGCAGCGGCCAACTGTATGGAATTGTCCGCGGCATTACCTGCTGAACCGTTTGAGGTTGCATCATATTCATCTATGTATGTGTCAGGCGAAGGAGCATCCGTCGCGGCTTCGGCCTGCTCTTCGGCGGCGAAGGCCATGCCCTCGGCCACCTCCGCTTCGGCTTCGGCTTCAATTGCCGCCCGACGCGCCTGCTCTTCCGCCGCTTCAGCATCCGCCAGCAGGGCATGAGCGCGTGTCGTCTCGCGTTCGGCAGAACTCAACAGCACATCGGCGTCCTCGCCCGTCAGCACGCCGCTGCTGATGGCGGTGCGAATCTCTTCCAGCGCCTGGTCTGCCTGCATGGCGAGATAGCGCGCCTCGCGGGTGCGCAAAGCACTGGTTTCAGCCAACGCCTCGGCCTGGGCGGCGGCAGCGGCGGCGGCATCAGCGATCATCATAGCGGCAACGGCGGAAACCACTGTCTCTTCCTCTTCGATTTCCCTGATCTCTAACGGCTCGGTCTGCCCGGTTTCTTCTGGCGGCTGATCGGCTTCAGGCTGTTCCTCCGTGGCCTCGTCTGGCCTGGTCAGGCCGTTGGCAGCCATGTTCAGCGCGGCGCTTTGCTCTGCATCTGCTTCTTCCTCACTGCTCGTTTCGTCTGCCTGGACTATATCTTGCATCTCTGTAGCCAGAGCCTCGGCTTCGCGCGCCGCCTGTTCCGCTTCCAGCGCAACGGCGCTGCTGCGTTCCGCCTCCGACTGCAACTCGGCCAGTTCCTGATCCAGGTGGCGACCTGATCCCAGTTGTTCCAGGCGTTCGGCGATCGCAGAGGCGCGTTCGGTAGCCGCGCGCGCGGCCTCTTCGGCGCTATCGGCCACGGCACGCGCGGCCTGCGCCAGGATAGCGGCCTCGTCGGGTGAGAGCCACCATGCCTGTTCCGGTTCGCTTTGCTCTTGCTCTGTAGCCGCCAGATCGGCTTCAACAGAGGCCGCGTCCTCGGCGCTAGCGTTTTCTCCACCCTCCGGCGCTGGCGATTCTTGCGCGGGAGCGGCGTCTTGCGCGGGAGCGGGGCTAGCCTCCGGTGCCGGGAACGCAGCCAGGGCTTCATCGCTGGCAGGCGGAGCAGCTTCTTGCTCAGAAGCGGCGCTATCCTCTTGCGAAGCGGGAGCGGCATCTTGCGCGGGAGCGGCGCTATCCTCCGGTGCCGTGAATGCAGCCAGGGCTTCATCACTGGCAGGCGGAGCAGCTTCTTGCTCAGAAGCGGCGCTATCCTCTTGCGCGGGAGGCTGAGCCGGGGCTTCATCGCTGGCAGGCGGAGTCGTCTCTTGCGCGGGAGGCGTCTCCACTGGGGTCAACTGCTGGCGTACTTCTGCTAAGCGCTCTGTTGCGCGTTCGAGGCGAGCCGAGCGTTTCTGGACGCGAGCCTCGGCGCTTTTGAGCCGTTCCTGGGCGCGTTCGTAGGCTTTTTGCGCTTCTTGCTGCCGTTCTTGCAGACGGCGTTCGCGCTTGCGCAATTGTTTTTCGCTGGCGTCACGCTGGCTTATTGGGTCCTTTGCTTTAGAAGGCGCGGCTTGTTTTGGCATACGATTTCTCCCTTACAATACAATATTAACGGATGCGCGGGCGGGGACAAGCCGCCGCCCCTACGGGTGTGCCGTGACGGATGCGCGGGCGCGATCAATCGGCCCCTACACGCGATTCTTGTTCTCGTTATTCATGGCATAAGGCCAGCGCCAGACGAGCAAGAGAACCGCGTTGAAAAGCAAGGTAACGGTGGCGAAGCTGAGCGGCGGGATGCCGTGATCGACGAAAATGCCCCAGATAGCCATCGCTACCGGCCATGAGCAGACCCAGGCCAGCAATGAGCGTCCCGCCATCTTGCGCGGATTGGCCGCCAGTTCGCGTCGATACGCGCCGATCCAGGGCGCGACCAGAAACCAGCCCGCGATGAAAGGTAATGCCGTTTCAATGACCTGCGGAATGGCGGCCAGGCCGGTCGCTTCGCCGTGGCTGCCGCGCCCAATGGCTGCGAAGGCCAGGAAGACCAGCGCGTCGCCGATGGCGAGAATGATCAGGTAGCCCTTCACGCGCCCTGGCTGTGGTTTTTCAGCTTCGCTTTTGCTCATCATTGGAGCGTTTTTGCTCTTTGCAGGAGCGTTATTCGGCTTTCCGGTAGTCATTCTGACTGGCTTTCTCCTGTTGTTCGCGCACCAGTTCTTCGACGGCGACAAGCTCGGTACGTGTGCTGCGGATGCGCAGCATAATAAAGGCCAGGTAAGCGAACAGGCCGACCCAGACAGCGGCGTAGGCCGCGATAAGATAGTTGATGCCTTGCATGGTTATGTCCTTCTGGGCGCGAGATGATTACCTCTCATTACCCACGCCCCGCGTGGGGTGCGGAGAGGCTGTCTGTCTGCCCCTATATTGTATGTTATTCGAGGCTGGCGCGCAAGCGCTGCGCCAGGGTCTGCATTTTTTGCAAATGATAGACTTGCACTATCAGAAAGCTGAAGAGCAGGATGAAGGCGGCAGATGAAACGGCCAGCGTCAGTAGCATCTGCGGCGGCATCTGCGGCGAGCCGCCCAGCGGCAGTACGGCCTGGGGATGCAGCGTGCGCCACCAGTTGACGGACTCGTAGACGATCGGCACATCGATGACGCCGATGATCGCCAATACGGCTCCGGCGCGCGCGCTGGCAAAGGTGTGACCCATGTAGCCGCGCAGCATGATATAGCCGATGTAGATGAACCAGAGGATCAGTGTCGTGGTCAGGCGCGCGTCCCATGACCACCACGTTCCCCAGATGGTTTTGCCCCAGATCGAGCCGGTGATCAGCGTGAAGGTGAGAAAGACCACGCCCACTTCGGCGGCGGCGCGCGCCAGCCAGTCCCAGCGTTCATCCTTTTTCCAGAGATACATGATGCCGCCCAGCGCGATGATGCCGAAGGCGCACATGCCAATCACCGCCGACGGCATATGGAAGTAGAAGATGCGCTGCGGGTTGCCCTCGACGGCATCGGTCGGCGCGTAGATAAAGATCATGTAGAGGGAGACCATCATGCTGATAAACGAGAGAACCAGCAGGATCAGCGACGGTACGGATAGCCCTACTGGCTTTGTTACCACGCGCTGGCGGGTTCCGGCCTGCTCAACAGGCGTTTCTTGATTGACGAGAGCCATAAGATTGCTCCTTATTCCTCAACGACGAACTCAAAGGTGAGCATCGAGACGCTCAGAAAAATTACATCAAAGGCGGCGATCAGGCCGAGCCACGGCGGATCATTGGCGACAGGCGCGATCAGATCGCTGGTGGCGCGCACAGACCCGATCACGACCGGGACGATCAATGGAAAGATCAGGATGGGCAGCAGCAGCTCGCGC
>DATLSW010000426.1:0-5094 GCA_035533955.1 Ktedonobacteraceae bacterium
CAAGGTAAACTCATCTAGAATTATGCCTGGAAAACCGCCAACTCTCCTCGCCCCTCCCTCCGGCACAGCGCGATCACCGGTATCTGCCGGCTCGTCTTCGCCTGATGTTCCACGATCCGGGTACAGAGTTGCTGCCGCGCCACGCCATCCGTGACGATGGCAGTGGCGCGGCGCAGGTTTCGACTCCGACCTTGGCGGTGACGCGCGGGAGAGCAAGCATTTCTGCAAGATTCTCTTTGCTGGTGCGCTCAGGCTGTGGGCGCATCGGCTTGCGGAAGCTGACTATAGATCTCAACCAGATAGCCATCGGGATCGCTCAGTTGGGCCGAACGCACGCCCCACGCCGGTCGATCCTGCGGCCCGGCAACCGCCGTCGCGCCGCGCTCGACGAAATCGGCATAGGCAGCGTCCACGTCATCTACGCGGAACACAAGGACTGCCAGATGTCCCTCCGGCGTCGGCCTGGGCGCGGCCTCTCCAAGCGCGGCGGCAAAGCCCGCGCGGGTCATGAGTTCTACGCCGGCGCTGTCAGTTTCAAAGTAGGCGTACCCCATGTCCTCGTCACCATAGGTCATATGTAACTTCATGATATCGCGCCAGAAGCTGATTGACGCTGCAATATCGCTGACCAGCAAGCGAACGTTGATAAATTTCATAGTATTCTCCTTTTCGTTTAATGGGCGAGGCAAGCCTGCGCCCCTACAGTCATTCTCCGCACCAGGGTTTCCAGGCGAACTCAACACAGAGAATTCTAGCATAAAAATAACAGGATGTCTTGTAAAAACGCGACATCTGAGAATTTTTGTGCTATAAATAGGCCATGTGCCGCGTTGCCCGCGGCATCCAGAACAGTAAATTCTGGAAATGCAGGCTGGACCTGGAATCCAAAGGCATTGCCGACCATCTCGGCATTGACAATACAAGGAGTAATGATGCTTGATCGAACCAATTGGAATCGTCAGACCATCGAAGCGTTTCGCGCAAACGGAGGGAAGGTCGGTGGAATATGGGAAGGCAGACCCCTACTTCTGCTCACAACTACCGGCGCCAAAAGCGGCCAACGCCATACGACTCCCACAATGTACCTTCGCGATGGCGACCGTCTACTCGTCTTCGCATCCAAAGCTGGAGCGCCTACCAGCCCTGACTGGTACCACAATCTTCTAGCTCACCCTGAAGTCACCGTTGAGGTTGGAGCCGAGACCTATCAGGCCATCGCCACTTCCCTCACCGGTGAGGAACGAGACCGACTGTATGCCAAACAAGCGGAATTGTATACCCAGTTCGCTGATTATCAGAAGAAGACCACTCGCAAGATACCTGTAGTCGCCTTAGAACGCAAAAAAGGCGCATGATCCGGCAAAAGACGCGATAAATCGGCCCTACGCAATCCCGCCTGCCTCCGTACTGCCCAGACGCGATATGGTATCATAGAAGCGAGGATGTGATTAGCAGTACCGTCAATGGGCAGTATAGGAATCGTTTGAAGAATCGCGCTTTACAGCTTTTGCAACAAACCGCGCAATATCTGAGCGAGCAGCGCCAGCAGGCTTACCTGGTGGGCGGCTCGCTGCGTAATATCTTGCTCGGCGAGCCGTGCGCGGATTGGGATATTGCCGTTCACGGCGACGCGGCGCTGCTGGCGCGGCGATTAGCCGATACGCTGGGTGGCTATTACGCGCGGATGCACGAGAAGGCCAGCCGCGTCGTCATCCCCGCCGCGCCAGAGGGCGACGAAGAGGTGATCCTGGATATCGCGCCCTTCAAAGGGCAATCGCTGGAAGACGATTTGCGCCTGCGCGACTTTACGGTCAACGCCATTGCCGCGCCCCTGGACGCGATCATGCGCTATATCGAACTGGGCGGTTTTGGGTTTGACACAGCAAAAAGCAGGAGTTACCAGCGCGGCGCGCTCCTGCCTTTGATTGATCCCACGCGCGGCGTGGCGGATATCCTGGCGCGGCGTCTGCGAGCCGTCGATAGTGATGTGTTTCAGCGCGATCCGCTGCGCCTGCTGCGCGCGGTGCGTCTGGCGGCGCGTTATCAGTTAGAGATCGAGTCCGGGACTGAAGGCTTGATGGTGCGCGACGCGCTGTTACTGCCGGAGGTCGCGCCAGAGCGCGTTCATGATGAATTGTACGCCATCCTCGCGCCGGACGGGGCCGCGCGGCAACTACGTTTTCTCGATACCCACGGCCTGCTGACGGCGTTGATACCGGAGTTCATCCCCGCGCGCGGCATGCCGCAGCCGACGCCGCATTATTGGGACGTGCTGGAACATTCGATTGAAACGGTCGATCGTTTAGAGCAACTGGCTCACCTGCTACAAGAGGAGCCAATAAACATCGAGCAGTCGCCGTGGGAGATCGCGGGAGAATGCGGCCTGCGCGCCATCCAGCAACTGGTGATAGAGGCGGAAGCGCAAGAGGTTTTCCAATTCGCCATGCTAACCGCGCCGCGCATGAAGCTGGCCGCGCTGCTGCACGATATCGGCAAGCCCGTGACCTTTACAACCGACGAGAACGATAACGTGCATTTCTACGGCCACCCGCAGGTGGGCGCGGCGCTGGCAATGCAGATTATGCGCCGCATGAAGGCCAGCGCGCTGGATAGCCGCCTCGTGCAGCAGGTGACGGATCATCACATGCGCCCCGGCCAACTGGCGCAGTTAGAGAAAGTGTCGCCGCGCGCCATCCGCCGCTATTTCGTCGATCTCGGCCCTGCGGGCATCGCCGTCGCGCTGTTCTCTCTCGCCGATCACCTGGCGACGCGCGGGCCACAGCCGCTCACCGCGTCGTGGCAGCGCCATGTCGCCACGGTCTGCCTGCTGCTCACGCAATATATCCATCACCGCGAGCGCATTCTCCCACCGAAACTGGTGAGCGCGGAAGAATTGATGCACCGTTACAACCTGAGTCCGGGTCCTATTATTGGCCGCCTGCTGGACACTATTGCCGAAGCGCAAACCGACGGCACGGTAAATTCAAAGTCAGACGTTTTCTGGCTGGTGGAAGAGATGTTACAGCATTCGGAATAGTTTGTGTGATACTATAAAAAAACCAGCCCGGACCTGTCATTCTGAGCGCAGCGAAGAATCCGGAGCCAGCAAGCGATCGATCTGGTTCACAGGAGATTCTTCGCTGCGCTCAGAATGACATCCGTGAGTGTCTTGTTTATGGCATACCATAAATGAACGTATCGCACGAACAAGGAGCCGTTATGCACGATTTCTCATCCACATTAACCGCGCGGCGCATCGAACTCAGCGATGCGCTGGCGGCGATGGAGTATTTTTACCAGCAAGGGTGGACGGACGGTCTGCCGATCATTCCGCCAACGCCGGAGAGAGTAAGCGAATTTCTGGAATTTGGCAACAAGTTTCCAGGCGACATCCTGGGCATGATTCCAGCACGCAACCGCATCATCACGGCGGAGAAAGTGGCGATCAACGCGCTGATGGCTGGCTGCCTGCCCAATTACATGCCCGTGATCGTCGCGGCAATCGAGGCGATGTGCCAGGAAGAGTTCAACCTGCACGGCATCACAGCCACCACGGGCGGCACGGCTCCGCTCCTGATCGTCAACGGCCCGGCGGCGCAGCAGCTCAACATCAACGGCGGCGTCAATTGCTTCGGGCCGGGCGCGCGCGCCAACGCCACCATTGGCCGCGCCATCCGCCTGATCTTGATGAACGTCTGCGGCTCTATTCCCGGCGTGCTGGATAAAGCCTGCCTGGGCCATCCAGGGAAATATAGCTACTGCATCGCCGAAGACGAGGAAAACAATCCCTGGCAACCACTGAGCCACGATCGCGGTATCCCGCCTGACGTGAGTTCCGTCACCGTATTTGCCGGTGAGGCTCCGCATTACGTCAATAACCAGGCGGGCGGCACGGGCGAGCGGCTGGTCGGCGCGATAGTCAACACCATGATGGGCGTGATGTATCGCGGTGGCGGCTGGGTACTGATCCTCTGCCCGGAGCACGTGACCATTTTCAAGAAAGAGGGCTGGACGAAGCAGCAAATCCAGCAAGCAGTCTCTGAACGAGCAGCCCGCTCTCTGGCGGAATACAAACGTTTGAACGGGCTGCCCGACAGCGCCATTGCGCCGCAGGACGCGGAGACGCCGGTGCGCTATCTCGCGACGCCGGACGAACTGCTGATCGTGACGGCGGGCGGCAAAGCGGGCGGCTTCTCAGCCATTATCCCGCCCTGGGCCGGCGGCGACTCGCGCCCCGTGACCAGGGCCATCGGCGTGTGCATCGATTGTGATTAAACAAAGGAGAGAAACATGGCAGAACCATTCGTTGTTCTCGATCCAACGTTAGAGGTGGAAGCGCCGCGAGTTGAGCGCGCGCCGCGACCGCAACAGGTCCACAGTATTGGCCTGCTCGATAACGGCAAGCCCAACTCCGATAAGCTGCTGCGCCTGGTCGGCGAGAAGCTGGCGGCGCGCTATCCCGGAGTGCAGGTCAGGGAATACCGCAAGCCGGGCGCGTACCGGCCCGCGCCCTCGACATTACTCGACCAGGTCGCAGCCGAGAACGATATCGCCCTTGTCGGCATCGGTGATTGAGGGTCTTGTAGTTCGTGCAGTGTGTACGACGGATTGATGATCGAGCGGCGCGGCAAGGCAGCGGCGGTAATCTGTACCGAGCAGTTCGCCTCGTCTGCGCGCATGACAGCGCAAACCTTCGGGATGAGCAGCTTTCCCTACGCTGAAATCCTGCATCCCATTGGGCGCGTGACGGACCAGGAGCTGGCGGAACGAGCCGACATAGCTTTTCCGCAGGTGGTGGCGATTCTAGAGGGACGCGAGTACTGAAGAATCCAATAAAGGAGGCCAGCTATAATAGCTGGCCCTACCTTGTTTTCAACTAGCCTTTCGGAGTTGCTCTATAATCAACATTCTCGCATAGGTCGTCGGCCCCATGCCTTTTTCATGCGCTCTTTCGCGCAGTTCATTCAGCGTCTCATCATCGAACCGGATGGTGATACCTTGCGATAGGTTCTTAGCAACTTTCAGCTTGACCGACTCAAGTTCGCTCCAATAGTCGCTCATATCATGAGTATCCCAGAAAACTGCCTCTTCCTC
>DATLSW010000427.1:0-10314 GCA_035533955.1 Ktedonobacteraceae bacterium
AGATCCTTCGCTGCGCTCAGGATGACATTCGATGATTACCGGTGTTGGTTGGGAACAATCATGATTGCGCCTGTGCCGACTCTGGCGTCATAAATGCCGCAGCTACACGTAGTATTACGCGCCCGCGATATTCGTGTACGCGGCGCTGAGGTTTTGCACCGGCGGGATGATCTTCTGGGCGACCAGAAATTGTGCCATCGCTTGCCAGGTGGCGGGATCGTTATAGCCGAAAGGGTTGTGGCTTTCCCAGATGGGAATCGTCGCGTTCAGCTCGGCCAGTGCCTGCGTAGAATTCAGGCCAGGGATGTATTTCGCGCTGATCTGCACGGCCTCCTGGGGATGGGCGATGGTATATTGCACGCCCTTGATAGTGGCCTGCACAAAGTTTTTAACCATCTGCGGGTTGCTCTGCCACGTCTGCGTGGTGGTGATGATACCATTGGAAATGAGCGACTGGTAGTCGGAGATGTTAAAGGTGCGTACCGGGAAGTTGTGCGCCTCCAATTGCAGCGGCTCGTTGTTGGAGTAACCCATCACAGCGTCAACTTTGTGGCCGAGCAGCGCCGCGACCTGATTGAAGCCGATCTCCTTGATGTTCACGTCGGACTGTGTGAGATGCGCGTAGGAAAGGAAAGCCAGCAAGCCAACATGTGTCGCGCCATATGGACCCGGTTCGCCAATGCTGTGGCCTTTGAGATCGGCCAACGTGTGGATGGGCGAGTTGGCTGGCACGATCAGGCTGACCGGGTATTTCTGGTAGATGGTCGCGACATCGATAACATTCAGGCTTTTGCTGCGCGCCACCAGTTCCTCGTCGCCAGTGGCAAAGGCAAACGTGGCATGGCCCAGCACCATCGAGCCGATCACGTCGTTGACGATGCCGTTCTGGAGCGTGACGTTCAGACCGGCAGCCTTGTAATAACCCTGGCTCTGCGCCACATAGAAGGGCGCAAACTGGATATCAGGGATATAACCCAGGCCGATAGAAACATTCTGGAGCGAACCAGGCGACGAAGTTGAGCTACCGGTCGTTGTTGAACTGCCGCACGCGCCCAAAATGAGGGTCAGGACGAGCAGCAATGCCGAAAAAGGCATAAGGATAGATAGACGATGACGTGTGTGCATCATAATGTCTCCGTTCATGTATGTGTTGAATGCCTATGGGAGCGGTGCGTAGGGCCGATTATTACCTCTCACCCGGAGAGGCTGCGTGCCCACGCACGAGGTTAATAATAGATGGCTTCCGCCAGTTTCGTGAGCAGCCAGGCCGCGCCGTAGTAGAGAGCGGCCAGCACGGCCAGCACGATGATCGTAGCGAACATCAACTCGATGTTGTACTGTTCTTTGGCGATCTGCACCAGCGCGCCGAGTCCCAGGTTGCCGCCGCCGACAAATTCGCCCACCAGCGCGCCCGTCACGGAGAGCGTCAGGCTGGTGCGGATGCCCGCCAGGACGGCAGGCAGGGCAAGTGGGAACTCGATATGCAGCAGCAGCGGCAAGCCGCCAGCGCCCTCGACACGGGCGGCATCGGTCAGCGCCTTGTCGATAGTCCGCATACCAAGAACAGTGGTAATCACCATCGGGAATAGCACAATCAGCGCGCACAGGATCGTGTTGGCGATCAGGCCGCTGCCGAGCCAGAATATCAGGAACGGCGCGATGACAATGGCTGGCACAGCCTGTCCCGCCGCCAGATAGGGCTGCACAGCTACCGAAATGAGGCGCGATTTGGCGAGGCCATAGCCAAGCGGCAAGGCGACGATCAGCGCCAGCAGGAAGCCGAAGATGCTCTCTTCAATAGTGACGATGGCATTGCTCAGAAACAGGCCGGACGCCAAACCGTCGCGCAGGCTGGCGAAAACGCCGCCGGGCGCGGGTAAAATGAGGCTGCTGACCTGCCCGACGGTCGTACCGAGATACCAGCTTACCAGCAAAATGATGGCAAGTATAATAGGAGGAGCTACGACGAGGAGCCGCCGCGTGACTCGCGCCATGCCCAATCGCCAGACGGGTTCTGGCTCGTTGCGGGGCGCGGTATAGCTTCCGCGCTCAGACGCCTGTGGAGATATCGCTATGGATACCTCATCTTTCGTCTTTGTTGTGACGCTCATAAACATCCCTCAGTCAAAGCTAATACTGGCTGGCATCACTTAATAGGGTACAGAACGCCGCCAATGTAACTGACTCCGGGAGGCTGTTGAGGGAGACATAAGAAGAGCATTGCGGATAACCTTGCTACAGGCTAACGATAGTCGCAGCCTGGAATGGTTCTATTCCGCGTGTGTGCCTGACCTTCTCCCATCCGGACTATACCGTCGGCCTCGGAATCACACCGAATCTGCGGGCAGCTTACGCCACCTGCTCGCGGGCTTAATGAACAACACCAGTCATTCATCTTACCGCCGGTCGGGAATTGCACCCTGCCCCGAAGGTTTCTATAATATAGTATGGCACATGCTAAAGAGAAATGCAAGGGAAGAGCGTATCAAAAATGCGGTAGCGAGTCACGACCGCATTTTTGATACGCCCTTCCCTTATTATCCCCGCAGGTATTTGTCGAACCAGTTTTTGATGTGTTGCAGTCGTTCGATGCGCAGTTTGGGGTGGCCGCCGCGCGAGAGGCCGTGGCTCTGTCCCTCGAAGCGCACAAAGAGCGTCTCACGTCCCAGGTATTTGAGCGCGGCGAAAAGCTGCTCAGCCTGCTCGATATTGCAGCGCAAGTCTTGCTCGCTGTGAATGATCAGGAGCGGCGTGTGAATGTTCTTCACGTAGGTGATCGGCGACATGTGCATGTAGCGATCCAGGTCATCCCAGGGCGTGGCGTCCATTTCATCGTCGGCAAAGACCCAGCCGAAATCGCTGGAGCCGAAATCCGAGGCCAGATTGACGACACTGCGATCCGTGACGCCCGCGCTGAAACGATCGGTGTGGCCGACGAGCCAGTTGGTCATAAAGCCGCCATAACTGCCGCCAACTACGCCCATGCGCTGCTCGTCAATGTAGCCGCGCTGCAGCAGCGCGTCAACGCCCGCCATGATATCGAGCGAGTCTTTTTCGCCCCACGCCGCGCGCACGGCCAGGGCAAATTCACGGCCATAGCCGATACTGCCGCGCGGGTTAGTGAAAAGGATCACGTAGCCAGCGCCGACTAACTCCTGCCACTCGTGGAAGAACCCATAGCCATACTGCGTATTGGGGCCGCCGTGAACCTGGACGATCAACGGATACTTCTTCGCGGGATCGAAATCCGCCGGTTTGAGAATCCAGCCGTCCATCGACCAGCCGTCGGCGCCGGTATAGGGCATGTATTCGGGCGTCGCGAGGACCAGTTCGTCAATGATCGCGTCGTTAAAGGCAGTGACGCACCGCAGTTCGCCCGCCTCCGCGGTCGCGCAGGTAAAGACTTCGGCGATGCGTGTTGGCGTTTCGAGCAGCAGGGCCATGTTGCGCGCGTGGTGATCGACGCTGAAATCCATCACATGCACGTCACCGGGCGTGAGCGTGGGCGGCTCGCGGCCCACGCCGTCGCGTGAGATAGCGAAGACGCGCGATGCTCCGCGGTGCGAGACCAGCACATAGAGCGTCTTCCCATCGGCTGACCAGGCGGGCGCGGGCATGAGATGGTCGTCGGTCATATCGCTGTTCGTCCAATCCGAACAACTACCCTCGTAGCCGGTCGTCAGGCAGCGCGCAACCTGCCGGACGGCATCGGCAGGGATGGTGAAGAGATCGGTATGTCCGCCGGAGCGATACTTGAGCGTGGCAAGGAAGGCAATGGTCTGGCCGTCGGGCGACCAGGACGGGACAGCACACCCTATGGAGCCATCGGTCAGGCAGCGCAAGTCTCCCGCCGCGCCGTTGGCTATTGTCAGCGTATACACGTCTGGGTTGGGCAGACGCCAGCGATCTTCCGCGCGACTGGAGGTGAAGGCGATGGCCGCGCCGTCCGGCGACCAGGAGGCTTCACTATCATCCCAATCGCCATCGGTCAACTGCCGCGCCTCGCCGCCTGTAATGTCTATAAGAAAGAGATGCTGGCGGCGTTCGTAAATAAAGCCGACGCCGTCGAGCCGGTACCAGAGGCGATCAATCACGCGCACTTTGGGCAGCGGCTTGCCATCTTCGGTCTCTTCATCTGATGGGCCAACCGGCGCCGCGAACAGCACGGACTTGCTATCAGGCGACCAGACAGGATTTGACGCGCCATGCTCCATAAACGTCAACTGCTGCGCTTCGCCGCCACTTGTCGGGAGCAGCCAGATCTGCGGCTTACCTTTGCCCAGTTTCTTCTGCTCTTTCTCGCCCTTGCCCGGCAATTCGCCTTCACGATCAGAGACAAAGGCCAGCCAGCGCCCATCCGGCGACCAGGAAGGGCTACCGACGCTGGCTTTGCCCGTCGTGTAACGCCTGGCCGCGCCGCCCGCTGCCGGTACGATCCAGATGGTAGTATGATACTCATACGTGTTCTGGTCGATGGTCTTAACGACGCAAGCCACCGACTGCCCATCCGATGAAAGGCGCGGACTACTGACAAATTCGATATTGTACAGGTCTTCAATGGTCATTGATCGAGACATCTTCATCTCCAATCTATTTTTTGCGGCGGCTGCGTCTATCGTGATCAAGGGCAATATCGAGAGTTTCATGCAAGCGCTCAAAATCCTCAACATCGAGCTGCATCTCCACAGCCGGTAAATCATCAGGTTTGGAGCGGCCCTCCTCAAACAGTTGCAGCACCATCACTAATTCTACTTCAACATCGATGTTCCCATCGTCTGCTGCTATCAAATCGTCTTCATCATCGTCTTCATCATCATCGTCTTCGGCCACAGCCTGAACGAACTCAATGTTGGTACGAGCGCAGCGAAAACGTCCAATGATTTTGAGCGCGTCGGTGGAAATCTCCTCGGCGAGTTCGCGCACTACTTCCATCATCTGCAAGAACGCGCCCTGCAACTGTTCCAGCAGCGCCTCTTCGTCGCCGACCATTTCACCTTCCGCCGAAAGATCGGTACCGAATGCAGGCAGTTCGCCCGACGCGCCGCTGGACTCTGGGAGACGCTGGCGTGCCAGTTCATTCAACTTTTCCAGCGCCTGGGCAAAGGCGGGAGAAAACGACCCGCCCTCGGAGTCCGTTGTTGGTTTCTTGCTGTGTACGTTTTCTTCGTCATCCTCATCAAGCTCATCATCGTCGTCGTCGTCTTCATCCTCGTCGCTCAACCCAACAGCAGACTCAATTATCAATATCTGATCATGCAATTGCTCAGCAACATCCCGGCTGAGATAGGCAAGAATTTTGGCCTGGCGTGACGCGGCGAGTAGTTGAAATGGAGGCCAATCGCGAAAACGCTCCCGACCACGCAGATAGCGCATCTCCACCATCCCCAGCATATCCATTCGCAGCGAAAGTTCCATAAGCCCCTCCTCTAGAGCTACTTGCTCTTGTAATAACATGCCCACATCATACCATATGGCAGATCACTATGATACGGCCAGGATAGATAGCCCGCTGCACAGCGAAATTCCTCCAATGGCCCGTTCAATTCCATATATTCCACTGGATTGTTCTCAGCATCCAGGGAAGCAACGCGGCATGGCACGGGAAGCAATTATTGAAAGCATTGAAATAGATCAATCGATGGATCAAACGAACGTATGACACAAATCAGGGATGAAGGTATTTTTGTGTCTCGACGCTGGCAAAGAGCGACGAGAGGAACAGCGCCCGCCGTTGACTGGACGCTGGTTGACCAGCCAACAACGCTGCTATCACCAGCAATATCCCCATTGCCGCCGGAAAGCCAGGGACGCTTTCAGAGGCTTCTTTCGCTGCTTCCCCGGCGCATTATGGGATTCAGCCTGGTTGGCGGCAGCGTCATGGTCGGCGGGATCGTCTTTCTTTTTATCCTCGTCCATTTCTTGCGCGTCGAGGAACATATCGCGTACCTGCTCCAGGCCATTGCGAGCATCGAAAGCAACTTTTTCCTGAACCGCTTCATGAACTGGAAAGAGCGCGATGGCAATTTATTCGCGCAGTGGATCAAATTCCACTCGACGAGCGCGATCACCTTCCCACTCAACCAGGTATTATTTGCGCTCCTGACATGGCTGGGCGTGCAGTATTTGCTGGTTACGATCATTGGTGCCGGCATTGCCGCCATTGTCAATTACGTCGCTAACGATCGCTACGTCTTTCACGGTCACGATATCAGCAAGGATGCGACGGTGCGCATACGACCGGTGCAGCCCCTCACGAAGTTTCCGCGTGTGGGAGTGGTCATTCCTGTGCGCAACTCCCAGCGCACCATCCGGCGCTGCGTCGAGTCCTTGCTGCGTCAAGACTACCAGGGAAGCATTGATATTTTTATTGTCGGTAATCTCCCGGAACAGGACAGCACATGGCAGGCGCTGCATGACCTGGAACAGTATCCCGCCATTCACCGCCTGCAAATCGCGCGTCCTGCGCACTACGTGGGGCGAGACGCGAACATGAAGCGCTATCAGGGCAGCCAGGAAGCGATCCGGAATGGAGATGAAATCGTCGCTTTCCTGGATAGCCAGGTGGAAGCGCCGCCGAACTGGCTCTCAACGGCGGTGCGTCTTCTGCATGAACAAGGCACGGACGGGCTGGCCGGAAGAAGTTGCCACCATCCCCGCGATCGGTCGTTGCCCGGTATCTATCAAGACGGCTCGCTCTTTTCCGAATGGCCGCACTATGGGTCAGGCTTTGTTTTACGCCAGCAAAACTTTGGACAGACGCAACACCTGCCGATCACCGCGAATCTGCTGCTGACACGCGCAGCCCTGCTCCACATCGGGCAAGCGTTCCCAAATCTGCCGACGGCCGCGGGCTGGGATGATTTCCAGATTGCCTGGCAGATGGTACAGGCAGGCTGTGACATCTTCTGCACCGATCAGATTCGCGTCTATCGCAATCACAAGCGAAGATTTCGCCTCTTCAAGCAGTTCTCTTCGGGAATCAGCGGCGTCGCCTTTTACCGGGATTACCCGCAGTGTCCCTATGCGCAGCGCCGGATATTCGAGATGACGCTCGTGCTGGGCTGCCTTCTGCTGGCAAGCGTGATGGCGCTGTTCGTGTGCGCCATGGGCAGCGAAATCGAACGCATGACGCTGGCGATTGTGATCGTGGATATGTTCAGCTTCCTGGGCGCGGTGAGCGCGTGGAAAGCGCGTGACTGGCGCGGGCTTGTGTTTCCGTTTCTGGATATGTTCCATGTTGGCTTCTGGGTCGCAGGCGCGCTCTATGCCCTCTTCCAGGGCGGATCAATCCGTCCAACGGTCGCCAGCGCGTTAGTGGGGTTACGATGAGGTTGCAGGTCTACTATAAGCGTTGGAAGCGGTATCGCCTGGAGAGCGGGATCGTCGGTTTGCTGCTGGCAATAGCCTGGGCAGCGCGCTATTTCGCCGCGCTCCATGCCGGAATCGAAGTTGACGAGCCGATTTACCGCTCCGCCGCGGCCTACGCTGCTCAGTATGGCTTCCCGGCACTGCGCGCGGCATATCACCGGCAGACGATCCCATTTCTCTACCACCCTCCTTTCTTTCTGCTGATCCTGGCGCAGTGGTTTCGGCTCTGGCACAGCACGAGTTTTCTCACCGGGCGGCTTTTCAACGTGTGCGCTTCGACGCTTTTGCTGGCGCTGCTCTACTTGTTTGCGCGCCACAAGATCGGGCGCGTCGAAGCCGTGCTGGCCCTGCTGCTCATTGGCAGCGACGCCTGGATCATCTTCACCAATCAGGCCATCTACCTGGAAAACTCGCAATTGATCCCGATTCTCCTGGCTGTCTGGGCCTACTGGTGGGCCACGGAAGCGGACGAAAGCCTCGGCAGACAGGTGGCAGGACGCTACTTGATGGCAGGCGTTCTGGTTGGCTGCGTGCTAATCTACAAGCAGATTGGCGGGTTTCTGATCCTCAGTATTCTGGCAAACTGGCTGTTGCAGCGCCGCCATCACCGGGGGCATCTCCTGCTTCTCATAACGGCCCTGTTCATCCTGGCGGAGTATCTTTTAGTGATGCACCTCTCGTTTGGCAGCCTCTTTGATTACGCGACCTATATACAAATCGAGCGCACGCTCTGGGGCCGCTCATCGGCGGGACTCACCTATGGCCCGCTCGCGGCCCTGGCAGCGATTGGCAATCTTTACTGGATGTTCATCACCACCATCCTGACGCTCATCGGCGGCTCCTCGCTGGCGATCATGCGCGCCTTCCAGCACCTTTTCAGGAAGAGGCAGGGGAATACGATCATCCTCTCGTGGGCGCTAGGCGGCGTCGTCTTCGCGATCAGCATCTCACTCAAAAGCCCTCACTACATGATACTCTGGCTCGTGCCGATCTATCTCCTGATCATTCAGGAAGGTTGCCAGTGGGCGCGGCAGCACATGGTTCCGTTGCAGCGAGAGACATGGATCGCGCTGGCGACCGTGATCCTGCTTTTGATCAATCTATGGAGTTTTCAGGCGCGCTTCCTGCATATTCCGGGCGATACGCTGGCCGAGACTGATGCGTATATCAATAGAAACGTCCCCGCGAACGCCGTGGTTGTGACGGAGGACTATATCGGCTCGGATATTCGCGCGTCATACATCAATATCAATTTTGTGCAAACGCCGGAAGCGGTCTATCGCAGTCGAGCGCAGTATCTCGCGCTGTATTGGAGTACGACAGAGCCGCTGCCAAAAAGTCTGGGCAATATCACGAGCTATTGTTATCCAATGGCAACCTTCTCCGGCTTTAAGGATACCGTCGAAATATGCCAGATCAATCAGAAAGTTCTCGCAGAACGCTTCGCGCCATCAAAGCTGATCGAGCGACCCGCTCGCACAAGGAGCGGTCCGTGAAACGCAACCGCCTCTTTTGTATTGTGCTGATGGCGACGATTGCGCTCTCTGCCTGCGCTTCAACGCCGCCTCAACCGCCGCCCAACGTCACTTCTTCGCCAGAGCCACAAGGTATGATCACCATCGGACAGCCCGTGCGAGCGTTGCCCACGGCCTTTCTTGGCTTTAACCTGGAACTCTCCAGCGTGTGTTCCATGTTAGCGCAGGATGCCGCCGATACGGCGTCGTATGAACATCTCTACACGGCAATTGCGCCAGGAATCCTGCACATTGGCGGCCATTCCGCCGATCTCAGTACCTGGTCAGCCTCCGGTTCCTTCGCGTGCAGCGCCAGTCATTCAGTGATAACAGATGCGTTGATTACGTCCGTCTTCGCCTTTGCGCGCCGCGTTCACTGGCGCGTCATCTGGACGCTGCCCCTGCTCGCGTACAATCCAACGAATGCCGCTCATGAGGCGGTAGCCATTGCGCGCAGCGGAGGAACATCGCTGCTGGCCTTTGCCATTGGCAACGAACCAGAATTATATGCTAAAAGGTTTGGCGCGCGAGCTGCATCCTGGGATAGCACAAACTATCTCTCCGAGTGGCAAGACGAAGAACGCGCGGTTGTCGCGGCGGTTCCCCAGGCGGCGATCAGCGGGCCGGATACCTGTTGCTCCACCGACTTCTATCCCAGCTTCGCCCAGGCTGCTGGCGCAAATCAAGTCACGCTCCTGACGCATCACTTCTATACGCGCAGCTCCAGTGGGTCGCCGCCGACCATTGATCAACTTCTGTCAATGACAACCTACACGCAATTCACCGGCGAATTGCAGGGCTGGCTCCAGACCGCGCGCTCGGTCGGATTGCCGCTGGCGCTAACCGAGGTGAATAGCATCTCGAATGGAGGCGCGCCCGGCGTCTCAAATACCGCCGCCGCAACCTTCTGGCTTGCAAGCCTCTGCTTCGCAGCGGCGGCGCAGGGCGTCTCATTCGTAGCAATCCAGGAAGCGCTGCACGCTTCGTACAATGTAATAGAGGACGATGGTCAGCCGTCTATACTCTATACCGCACTCCAACTGGTTCATCAGATCGTCGCTAACAGCCAGCTTATCGCCGTCTCTGGCTCGTTCCCAGCATCGCTCCAGATACTTGCCACGCGGCACATTGATGGCAGCATACAGGTTGTCCTGATCAACCATGATGCGCAGCAAGCGCTTTCAGTCTCGGTAGCCGCGCCCAAAGGGACGGCAGCGCAAACATTGACCATGCTGACCGCACCCAATTTGTCGGCAACCAGCCACGCGCAACTGGCGACGCAGACCTGGATAGGGAAAATGCCTGTCCAGGTGAACCCGGAGAGCTTGATCGTCCTGACCTATCGTTAGATATTCAATCCACGACTCGCACCCGCCTATCTAGATTCAGAACGGACATTTGTGCTAAACTGAAAGGGAACTGAAAAGATTAT
>DATLSW010000428.1:0-2797 GCA_035533955.1 Ktedonobacteraceae bacterium
ATCGTGCTGCCCATCTTGAGCCTGCTCGGCTTGTTGGGCGCGTTGGCGGCTACCATCGTGTTGTACGCGGTAGGAGACCAGCAAAACGCCTTCAACAATATGATCGCGTCAAATGATGGCGCGCTCTATGGCTACATCATCGTTTTGAGCGCGAGTATCTTAGGTGTGATGTTCTCGCCCGCCTATCTCAAGCGGCTCAAGATCGTTCACCAGGGCGAATACTACGCGCTTTTCTTGTTTGCCACCACCGGGATGCTCTTGCTCTCGGCGGCTGCGAGCTTCCTGATGGTCTTCCTGGGGCTGGAACTGCTCTCGCTGGCCCTCTATATCCTGTGCGGCTTCGTGACGGGACGCAAGACGTCGCAGGAGTCAGGCATGAAATATTTCCTGCTCAGTTCGTTCGCCTCGGCTTTCTTATTGTATGGTATTGCACTAACGTATGCTTCAACAGGCAGCACATCATTTCAGGGTATCATCAGTTTTTTCACGAACAAAGCCAGGGCGACGGCAAGCATCGGCCCTACCCTCTTTCACAGCCCGCCGATTTTGCTGGTGGCGATGGGTTTGCTGGCGGCCGGTTTCGCGTTCAAAGTCTCAGCCGTGCCGTTTCAGGCATGGACACCGGATGTCTACGATGGCGCGCCCGCGCCGGTGACGGCCTTCATGTCCGTGGGAACCAAAGCGGCGGCGCTGATCGCTTTCGCGCGCGTCTTCGATGTCGTCTTCTTCTCTACCAGGGCCGATTGGATGCCGGTGGTATGGGCCATTACGATTCTGACCATTGTAGGCGGCAATGTGCTGGCGCTGGCGCAGAGCAACGTCAAGCGAATGCTGGCCTATTCGAGCATCGCGCACGCGGGGTATCTCCTGATCGGCGTGGTGGTCGGCGGCACAATCGGCATGGCGGCGATTCTCTTCTACCTGCTGTGCTACACGTTTATGAATCTGGGCGCGTTCGGCGTGATCTCGGTGCTGGAGCGCGTGGACAACAGTGGCAGCAGCTACGACGACATACGCGGCCTGTGGTATCGTCGGCCCGTGCTGGCCGGTTTGCTGGCCTTTTTCATGTTCGCGCTGGCCGGTTTTCCGCCAATGGCGGGTTTCGCCGCCAAGTATTATATTTTCTACGCCGCGCTGGTCGGCGGCCATCCCGAACTGCTGATCATCGGCGTGCTGGCGAGCGTGCTGGGCATGTACTACTACTTGCGTGTGGCGGCTGTCATGTTCATGGAAAGAGAACCTGCCGTTGCTCCCAGTTCTGTACCGGCTACGCCTGTTCCCGCGCAGGCGGCGAAGCGCGCCTCTGGGCGGCTCGCGGGCGGCGGCGCGGCCACGGCAGTCGCGGCCCGCCCAACGACGAGGGCGAATACAGCAAAAGCCACAGTCGCGGCCGTCAGCGAAACCGAGAAGGCACACGTCGGCTGGCTTTCTTGGAGCGGTCTCGCGCTCGCGCTGATCGGCACGCTTGCGATGGGAACGCTCCTGCCGTTCTGGCTGGTGCAGTTAGCGCAGCAGGCAGCAACGACGATGCTTCGATAATGTGGTAGCAAGAGGGAAATGCGGCGGCGCAATGCATCGCGACGCCACATCAGGATGGGGATCATTCTCACATCATGTATTGAGAACCTCGCGCACGAGCCGATTTGCCAGAGCGAAGGAATAGTTCTGCCCGCGATCATGAGGGTAGATCATGAACATATTCGCCATCCACAAGCCTTTGAGCGGCGTGCGCAGGGGCGGGATATGTTCGCGATAATCGGTGGTGACGATGGGCTGGGCAAAGGGAGCCTGGAAGAGCCAGCTTTCTTTGACCCATGCCAGATCAAAGCCGGGGCGAATGCGCTGCAAGTGCGGCACAAACTCGTTCAGGATGTCCTCTTTGCTCATTTTAAAAAGCGGGTCGCTCATGGAGCGATAATTGCCTAGATAGACGAGATGCCGCCCGCCATATTCGGCTGCTGGACGGAAGTTGGTATGCTCGAACAGGCCGGTGAAGGGATAGCCAGGGTCGCAGATGTTGACCCAGTAGCTATCGGTGAGCGGGCGATCCAGGGCAAGGATGAGGCACTGCGCCCCGTATGCCTGGCCCCACTCGTATTGCTGACGATACGCTTCCGGCAGCGCCGGAATGAGGCGACAGGTCAAGCGCGTCGGCAGTGTGGAGATGACGAGATCGACATCCCACGTTCCCTGGCTGGTCTGAACGCGCCAGCGTTCGTCGGAGGTCTGCTCGACGCTCTCCACGCGAGTCCCTAACAAGACCTTGCCGCCCAGTTCGCTGATGCGCTCGACCAATCGCTCGTAGAGCAGTTGGAAGCCGCCGCGCAGGTAGCCCAGGCTGGTGGTGCGGTCGTGGATGCGCGCCCAGAACCAGGGCAGGGCGACCTGGTCGGCCAGCGCGCCGAATTTGCCCTCAAAAAGCGGGCCGAACAGCATGTCGAAAGCGCGCTGGCCCATTGAGCGCCGCAGCCAGGGTATGGCCGTCTTACCCTCGAACGGTTTCTCGTTGCTCAGTTTCAACATACCCAGCACGGCGGCCACACGCAGTCGCTCGTGGATACGCAGCGGCGGGAAGCGCAGCAGCGACGTGGGCGAGTCGAGACGAAAGATGCGCCCGCCAGTCAGCGTCACCGTGCGCGGAGCCGACCAGGTCAGGCGCTCCCCCAGGCCCAGTTCTTTGATGGTGTCAATAGCGACTTTATCGGTGCGAAACAGGTGGTGGTAGAACTTTTCCAGCCATGCCTCGCCGTCATCGCCCACGCGAAAACCGGCGGCCAGCCCGCCCGCGATCTCCTCT
>DATLSW010000429.1:0-3890 GCA_035533955.1 Ktedonobacteraceae bacterium
TAGAGAGCTAACAGCCGTTTCTGGAGCGTTGGCAGCTTGAGCCAGATACCTTTGAAGAGAATCTGGATAAAGCCCTGGTTCCAGCGCGTGCGCTGCTTGATGAACTGTTCGATGGTGTGCGGCGTCTCCTCGCGCGTCACAAACTCATCATCGTAGACAATACGTACGCGCGCGCCCTCGATGCTCAGGCGAATGCCCAGGTCAGCGTCTTCCGTGAGGCACTTCTCATCCCAGCCGCCCAGATGTTCCATCAGATCGCGCCGCACAAAGACGGTATTGCCGCCCAGCGGCGTCATGCCCAGGCGCTCGAAAAAGTGTAGCGACGACTTGAACCAGAAGAAGTACTCCAGCACATTGAGGAAGCAAAACCACCTGGTGTTATGATTCATCAACTGGACGCCGCTCTGCACCACATCCACGCCCTCGTTGAGCATGATCGTATTGATGATGTTCAATATTTCGGGATGCGGCTCGTCCTCGGCGTCGAAAATCGTCACCACGTCGCCGCGCGCGACTTGCAGCGCCAGGTTCAGCCCGTGCGGCTTGTTGATCGGCTTGTCGTTGAAAATGACCAGTTGCACGTTCGGATCGCGCAGTTCGCTGATCTTGGCCTGCGCCTCGGCAATTGTGCCGGGATCGTCTTCGCGGCAGATCGCCATGATCTGCACCAGCCGCCGTGGATAGTTAAGGTTGTACACCTTCTGTAGCGTTTCGCGATAGACCGCCTCCTCGTGGCGCGCCGGTAACATGATCGTAAACGAGATGCGCGGCTCGCGGTACACAGTCGGCGCGTGGTTCGACCAGGCGTTGTCCGGTTCTTCCCAGAGGAAGAGGCGCAGCCGGATATTGAAGATGGCCTGCACCGTCATGGCGACGATAATCAGCAGGTAGAGCCATTGCAGGCAGGTTATCAGGATATTCATGGTCGTTGCCTTCTCGTTTCTCTCACTTCACTAGCACACGGCGCTGTTCGGCGTAGTGTTTTGCTGCCCGCACTGCGTCTGAGTGATAGCCGGTGTCACACTGTTATTGCTGGACGTCACAAAGCTATATGCCGAGGCGCTGCCGTCGCGGTGCATCGTCAGCACGACGATGCTATACGGAGCAAGATTGATCGTCAACTGCGGCCACGCGCCAATGGGCAGCAGCGCCGGCTGCGCGCCCACTTGCACCGGCTGGCTGCTGGCGGACTTATTAATGAACAACAGGCTCACCGTCTGCCGGGCCGCGTCCGTGGTGGCATACATACTGACCGGCTCGCGCTCGACCTGTACCGGCACATAGTTTTGTTGCAAATGGGCGAAGAGCTGCATCACACGCAGCATCGGCGTCTCTTGCAAAGCGGCTTTGGTGAAGAGCGGGTAGGGCGTCTCCACGCCTTCCGCCGAGAAGAACGCCACGTCTTGCACCTGCTGGCTCATCAGTCTGCCCAACGTATCAGCCCACCAGAGCGCGGCCTGCCCGCGCGTCGGGACGGCGCTGTTCGGATTCGTATTCACCTCGGTGACGGCAATGGGAATAGCGCGCCCAAAGTCCTGGCGAATTAACTGGTGCAGCGGCGGCAGCAAGTAATCCCATTCGTCAGGGCTGCTCAGCAACAGGGCCGAAGCCTGGCGGGCATCGTTGAAGGGATACAGGTGGAACGAGACGCCGTCGAGCAGGTGGAAACGCAGCGCGGGATGCGCGCGCTCGTACCCGCTGACCTTGCTCAAAAATGTCTCCATCCATAACGCGCCCGTGGCGTCGCGCGGCCCCACACCAACGCCGTAAAACTGGCTGATCTCCGGGCCGAAAACCTGGATCGCCGGATCGATCTGATGCATCGCCAGCGAGAACTGGATAAAGGCGTCGGCATATTGAGCAGCCGTATACGTCTGTGCGGTATCCGGGTTCGCGAGCAGGTCTGGCTCGTTACCGACCGTCCAGAGGATGACCGGGTGAAAGGGCGCGCTGGCATTTTGCCCCGCGCGCTGGCTGCTGTGCTGATTATTCATGTAATCAACAACCAGACCGGCCTGGCTGGCCCTGGTTGCCAGACTGCCGCTCTGCGCGCCTGGGCCGGTGAGCTGCGCCTGAATCATGCCATCGCCATGAATTGCGTTCAGCAGCGCGGCAAAATCATTGAGCTGCTGGTATGAGTAGGTATGTTCTTCTCCCCACGCGCCGCCGGGGAAGCGCAGCAGTTTGATATGCGCGGATTGCAGGCCGTTCGTGATCGCGGTATTATAGCTCATGAAGCCGTTCAATGGAGCGTCCTGCGAGCTTGTTCCCGACTCTGGAAAGACATTGGTACCGAGCAGGTCCGCGCTGACCGGCACGCTTTCGCGCAGATCGACCAGCGCCAGTTGCTGGTTCCCGATACGCACCTGAAATTCGTTGCCGGCCGTGTAGGCTTGCGCGGCGATACCAATCCCACCCGCCAGCAGCAGAACCAGCAGCACGAGCAGCGCCAGATTACGCAGCCAATGACTCTTCTTTTTGGGTTTCGGCGCTGGCGGCCTGACAGGAAGCGGGGGCGGCGTCGGTCGCGGTTGTACCTGGACATTCTGACCCTGCGCTGCCCCTTGCGATACCGTATTTCCTTGCATCCCACGTTGGTTATCATGTTGATAGAGCATCAGTGCATCCTTTCCTTCGCTACATCCTGGTCGCCAGGGCAGCGACAAGTGTCTCCAGGGCGACGAGCGTCTCCAGGGCGACGGCAAGCGTCGCCCCTACCCTGCGGTCCAGGGCCACAACAAGCGTTTACCCTTGATCTTGTTCCCGGAAAGATCGCCCTACACCATTTGCCACACCTGAACCGTATCATCGGCGCTGCCGGAGGCCAGTCGCTTGCTATCGGGCGACCAGGCGATGGAATACACGGCATTGCTATGCCCGCTATAGGTGAACAGGCTCTGCCGCTCGACAACGCCTTGCGGAGCGTCCGCGCTCCAGATCTGAGCGGTGTTATCCTCGCTGGCTGAAGCCAGGTATTTGCCATTGGGCGACCAGTTTACCGCGAGAACGATGTCCGAGTGTCCGGCGAATTGGAAGATGGTCTTGCCATTGGCGCCGTTCTGCACGTAGACCAACTTATCGCCGCTCGCCGACGCCAGGCGCTTGCCATCGGGCGACCACGTCACTGCGTACACTTCCGCCGAATGTCCGCCATAATTGAAAATGACGCCTCCCACCTTGAAACTTTGCGTGGCGATAGTGGAAAAAGCCTGTACGGTATTGTCCCACGAGCCGGTGGCAATCGCAGCGTCGTTGGGCGACCACGCCACGGCCAGCACGCCAGCCGTGTGGCCGGTGTACGTCAGCACAAGCTCACCCGTTAGCGCGTTCCAGACCTGGACTGTGCGATCTTGACTGCCAGAAGCAAGCAGGTTGCCCTGGTGAGACCAGGAAACGGCGTTGACCGAGTCGGTATGGCCGCTATAGATGGTGATGGTTTTGCCGTTCGTCGCGTTCCAAACCTGGACGGTATTGTCCGCTCCTGCTGAGGCAATATACCTGCCGTCTGGCGACCATGCCAGCGCGAATACCGCCGCGCTGTGACCGCGATAGGTCAATAGCGTCTCGCCGTGCTGAGAATCACAGATGAGGACGCTATGGTCGTCGCTGGCCGAGGCGATGCGCTTGCCATCAAGCGACCAGCAAACGGCGCTGACGCGCGCGCGGTGTCCATCATAGGTAAAGATGTTGCCGGGGATCGGCGGCGTGGTTGGCCCAGGCTTACCAGAAGGGCCAGGGTTGGGTGACGGCTGTTGAGACGTTTTCGGCCCAAAAGCCAGCCACGCGGCAGCGCCGCCAACGACGGCGGTTCCCAGCAGGCCCGCCACAAAGGCGCGCCGCGTGATGCCCGTCTTCTGCTGCTGGCGCTGCCTGTAGACAGGGGCCGCGCT
>DATLSW010000430.1:0-6865 GCA_035533955.1 Ktedonobacteraceae bacterium
TTTCAAAAGTAGTTTTGATTTGTCAGGAGTATTGTGTCACAAGAATCAGGATAGTCGCAAAGTTGGGAATAGAGTATTTCCTTCATGGGTGAAGGCGAAGAGTGTTATTCTGTCAGGGTTTATGGTAAGATATCGCCATAGCACAGCAGTTTCATAATGGGAAGGTAAGTATATAGCAATGCAACATTCTAGCGATGACCAGGAAAGTGATCTGCTCATCAGGATTCATCCACAATTGTACAGGCGCATTATTCTGGCAGCCACCAAATCCAACCTTTCTGTGCCAGAATATGTCGAGCGCATTCTTGAAGAAAATGTGCTTCCTAAACCTGCTCATCCTCAAGAGCAGGAGCAAGGATTGAATCGAGAGGCGATAGACCGTTTGTTTCGCTTACAGGAGCAAATCAAGCGGAACCATCCTGGGCAGGTGTTTGAAGACTCAGCCGAACAATTGCATCAGATTCGAGAAGAGCGTATGAGACAGCTTGAAGAGCGGTAGCTACCCCGTATTCCGCAATCCCGCCGCGATGCCGTTGATCGTCAATAATACCGCGTAGGTCAACGTGGCGCGTTCGCGGTCTTGATCGCTGGCCGTTTGTTGCACGTCATCGAGGATGAGCGGGCCGCCGAGAGCGCGCAGGCGTCGCAGCAGGGCCACCTGGAAGTAGCTCAATGGATCGACGTAGGGATTGCGCAGGCGGATCGAACGCTGCAAGACGGGCGAGTCGTCCAGCAGAGCGTTGTCGCCGGTGATAGCGAGAACCACGCGCTTTGTACGCTCGTACTCGCTCTCCATCTCCATTGATAGTCTCCGCACCAGTTCATTATCTACCAGCGAAGCGTAGTGACGCGCGATGTGCATGTCGGCCTTCGAGAGCGTCATTTGCAGATTGTCCAGGAAAACGCGCAAGAAGGGCCAGCGGTGGTACATCTCGCGCAGCGTCTCCAGGCGTTCCGGGTGATCGGCGCAGCAGGTCTCGATGGCCGTGCCGACACTGTACCAGCTCGGCAGCACGGAGCGACTTTGCATCCAGGCAAAGACCCAGGGGATGGCGCGCAGATCTTCGACGCTGCGTCCAGTTGTGCGGCGCGGCGGGCGCGAGCCGATGTTGAGCCAGCCGAGTTCCTGGATCGGCGTGGCCTGCTCGAAGTAGCGCAGAAAATCAGGCGTCTCGTAGACAAGGCGGCGATAGTGCGCGCAGGCCGTTGCCGAAAGAGCCTCCATGATCTCGATCCACGCGCGCGGCGGTTGCGCGATCGTATCCGTTGGCAGGCTCGCTTCGACGACGCCGGAAACGACCAGTTCCATGTTGCGCAGCGCGATGTCTGGCAGACCGTATTTGAACGAGAGCATTTCACCCTGTTCCGTGATGCGGATGCGCCCGTTGACCGAGCCGGGCGGCTGGCCCAGGATAGCGTCGTAGATGGGGCCGCCGCCGCGCCCGATAGCCCCGCCGCGTCCGTGGAAGAGCTTGATAGCGACGGCATGGCTCGTTCCCAGCGCCGCCAACTGTTCCTGGGCCAGGTAGAGTTCCCAGGCCGAGGTGAGAATGCCGCCGTCCTTGCTGCTATCCGAGTAGCCCAGCATCACCTGTTGTTCGTTGTGGCAGGCCGCCAGCCAGGCGCGATAGATGGGATGCGCGAAAGCCGTTGCCAGGATAGCCGCGCAGGCGCGTAGATCGTCAATCGTCTCGAAAAGCGGCACGATGGGCAGGCGCGTGATACCTGCCTCTTTGCAAAAGAATTGCACCTCCAGCAGATCACTCAGACTGCGCGCCATGCTGATGATGTAGCAGGCGACGGCCTGTTCGCCGAAATCCATGCGCGCCTGCCGGATAGTGTCGAAGGTGCGCAGGACATGCGCGGTTTCTATGCTCAAGGTATAGCGGCGGCGCGGCAGCACGCGCGGATCGCTCAGCAGATCGGTCAGAATGCGTAATCGCTCCGCCTCGCTAGCTCGCGTGTAGTCACCCGCGTAAAGTCCCGTCACGCGCAGGAGTTCGGCCAGCGCCTGGGCATGGCGCTCGCTATGCTGGCGTACGTCCAGCGCGGCGAAGTGGAAGCCGAAGACCTGCACCTGGCGGATCAGCGTGGCTAGCTGCCCACTCGCGACCTCCTCTTCGCCATCCGCCAGCAGGCTTTGCTGGATCAACAGAAGATCGGCCAGCAATTCGTTGGCGGAACGATAGGCTATTTCAGAGGGTAGGGGCGACCCTTGCGGTCGCCCTGGCTGCGGCGCGGCGGTTGCCTCCAGGCGTTTCCAGGTGAAGGAGAGCTTGCGCCGGTATGGCTCCTGGGCCGTTTGCGGGCCAAGCTCGCGGTCATAGTCCGGCAATAGGGCGGCGTCCCGCGCCAGCGCTGTTTGCAGCGCCGGAGTGATCGAGCAGAGTTGCAGCGATTGCGAATAATCCTGGGCAAGATTCTGTATGGCAGCGCGGTAATGTTCGATGATGTGCGCGCGCTGCCAGTGGAGCGCGTCGAGGAGTGTATCCGGCGTGATATTGGGGTTGCCGTCCTGGTCGCCGCCGATCCAGGAGCCGATGTGTAAAAACGCTGGGACGACGATCTGCTCGCTCGCGTAGGTTTCATGCAGCAGGTTTTCCAGTTCCGCGTACAGTTCAGGCACGGCATCCACCAGAATCTCATTGAGGTAGTAGCCGCCCATTTTGATTTCGTCGATGGGCTGGGGGCGCACATGGCGCAGCGTGTCGGTGCGCCACAGTAGCGCGATGGCGCTCGTCAGTTCTTGTTGCCAGCGCGCTCGTTCGTGCGGCGTCATGGCGTCAGCATGATCGTAGGCCGCCAGCAGATCGGCGATCTGGCGCGATCTGGTGATCAGGCTGCGGCGCGTGGCCTCGGTTGGATGGGCCGTAAAGACGAGTTCGATAGAAAGCTGGTTGAGGAGGCGCTGAACAGTCGGCGCGTCTATTTGCTGTTGCTTGAGCAGCGCGACAAGGGCTACCAGCGAACCGCGCTGCGCGCTGGGCGTTTGTCGCGTCTCGTGAGCGCGGCGGCGGCGTGTGCGATGGCGTTGCTCGGCAGTGTTGACGAGATGAAAGTAGATGGTGAAGGCGCGGATCACGTCAATAGAAGTAGCCAGATCGCAGCTTGCTATGCTGTCGGCTATCTGTTGATCGAGCGCGGCGATCTCGGCGTGCAGTTGCGCGCGCTTGTCCTCCGCTGCTTCTGGCAGCATCTCGATGCAGGCGCGCAGTTGTCTGCATGAATGCCGCAGTTGCTCGACGGTCTCAAAGACAGGCGCGCCGCCGTGCTGCCGGATAGCCGCGCCGAGGGCATTGCCAAGCGCGCGGATATCGCGGCGCAGCGGCGCGTCTTTTTCATCACGATGTTCCTGTTCGGGCGTGAGCATGAGTGGCATGACCTTCCTTTGCTGCTGGGTGCAATATGGCAACATTTTTTCGTACAACAGGGACTAACGGTTTCCAGGTACGATGTTTGATGCAGCCTTGCAAAACGCCTGCTTCATAGGCGCAATCGTCCAGGATAGCGCAAAGTGTAAATTCCTCGATGCTCATAGCGGGCCGCAGGCGTACATAATCCACGCCGATTACAATGCTACAGAGCAATAGAGATAGGATGAGTAAAGGCGGCAGCGCCAATCCCAGCAGCAACAATGGCAGCGTATAGTAGCGCGTCAGATGGCGGCAGAGGTGATAGGTGTAGGCCAGATGTCCGCGCGCGGTGGCGCGCAAGACGGCGAGCGGTCCGATGGGCAGGCGCTGTTCGCGCACAGTGCGCCAGCGTTTGAACGCGCCGACAAGGGTGAGGATGAGGGCAAAAAAGAACAGGTAGGGGAAGGATTTAGCCCGCCCAATCGTGCGGTTAGCGGCAAGCAACGGCCTCGTCACCTGTTTCCACAATCCGCCGATTGTCAATCCGGCGAACGCTGCCTGCTCCGGCGGCAGCACCAGGACGCGGCGCTGCTCTGGATGGATGTGCTGAAGGGCGGCTTCCGCCGAGGCATAAGAGGCGCGGATACGCAGGAATGCCCACAGCGTGGTGCGGTAGTCGTGGTAGACGATGCCGGACGGCAGGTAGAGGAGGCGCGCCTTGCTTGCCAGCAGGCGGCGACAGAAATCGACGTCCTCGCCGAAGGTGAGTGGCGCGAAACCGTCGAGTTGCCGCCAGGCCGTTTTTCTCACCAGCAGATTCGCGGTGGGGAGATAGGTCAATGAGCTGTTGAGGCTTGCCTGCTGCGCTCGCTGGCCCATAAATAGCGACGAGCGCGCGTCCTCGTAGCGGCCCAGCATACTCGCCTGTTCGTAAGCGCGGATCATCCCGCCGACGGCGGCGACGGAGTTATCCTGAAAGGCCGGTATCAGTTCATTGAGCCATTGCGCTGAGGCTACGCAGTCGCTGTCGATGTAGGCCAGGATGTCATAGCGGGCTGATTGCGCGCCCGTGTTGCGTCCCACGGCGACGCCTTGCCGCGTGCGCTGGCGGATCACGCGCAGGGCGATACCGCTATGCTCTGCTTCCGATACGAGTTGTGCCAGCATCGCCGCGGTGGCATCGCTTGAGGCATCGTCCACGATAACGATCTCGAACAAGTCGTGGGAATAGTCCAGGACGAAGAGCGAGCGGAGACAACGTTCGAGTTGCGCGGCGCGGTTGTAAGCGGGAATGATGATCGAGACAGTGGGCCATGTGGCGGGAGGAGCAATTGGCCCGGCTTCGAGCAAACCTTTCCAGCGTAGTTGTTCGCAGCGCGCGCGCGCGCTGCGAATGGGCAGGCGCAGACTGGCGGCAAGTTCGGTGGCGCTGCGCTGCTCCTGGCACAATTGTAGCAAGCGAGCGTTAGTGTCGCTCAGGCGTATAACGCGCAGAGGATACGCGCAGAGCGCCAACCAACCATCATTTTGCATCACAACGCGCACGCCGGGCGTCAGGCGATAGCTATCCGGTCGTAGGGGCAGATTTAGCGCGCCCGTCACTCCGCCCGTCGCCATCATTTTGCTCATGCCTGCACCTTCGCCAGCATTGCCAGCAGCGTACCCGGCGTCACCACTTCGTAATCGCTGCCCAACTGCTCGATAGCTTGTTTGATAGTCGATGGCGTCATGCTCCAGGCCAGGATATAGATATTGAGGAAGAGCGGGCGTTTCAAGAAGGTCGCAGTGGCAAGTTTGACCATGCTGACGGTCTGGCTCACGCTTCCGGCCAGTCCCAGGTTTTCATAAACAGGGGTGCCGTCAATGACATGCCAGGAGGGGCGAAAAATGACGCCTGAACCGCTAAAAATGCCGGTAATGCTAAAAGCCGCCAGCGTGTTGGCGATGTTCTTCTGCATAGCGTGATCGCTCAGCTTCATGCCTGGATGGAGCAGGTCGCCAAGAAAGGGGATGCCTAGACTTTGCAGGAAACCGGCATCCAGCATCTCGATCTGCGTCATGCCTGACTTTTGCATCGACTGGCCGGTGCGCTGCAAAAAGGCGGGCAACTGGTCGGCAGGCCAGTACGAGGGGAACATGTAGCCCGCGCCGCTCGGTCCGGCCATCAGTTCGTCGTTGGGCGTGGCCGTGTCGAGGTACCAGGCGCTCATGGCAGGCGCGGCTTGCGCCATTATTGGTGAGAATGTCCAGCCGAGAGGAAACGAGCCGCGCGCGGGATCGCGCCACAGACGCAACATGCGATGCTGGATGTATTGCAGATTGTCGCCGTCGCTGACGGTGAAGGACAGGTAGACCTTGCCGGGTATGGGTGGGCGCGATAAATCGGCCCCTACGGGTGAGGGCGGCAGAGACGCGCCGCGTGCAGGCGGAGCCGCGGGAGCGATAGCCGTCCAGGTTTCCAGGTTCGTCATGAAATCGGTGGCTAAGACCGGAATGGCCGCCAGCGACGTCAGGCTGACGCCGCTGGCCTCGTCGATGAACCAGCCGAGGTGAACGGCCTGCCCGGCAAACGACGAGAGGATTTGCTGCATGAGGCCGCGCTCTGATTGCCAGCGATCGCGTGGGTCTGGCAAGAAGTCGCGCGAGTCGAGCCAGTAAATGAAGGCGCGCGTCGCCACCAGAAAGGCGCGTACCCCGGCGCAGATTTTCGGATCAAGACCGGCGATGATGCGCGTAGATGCGCCCTGGAGCAGGTTTTGTCGCGCCCAGTCATAAGCCGAGGCGCGTTGTTGCCACTGCTGCGTCCGCAAATCTGCCAGGATGGGTAACTGATATGACGCTTGCAAGGCAGCAACTTGATCCTGCGAGACGACGACGCCGTCCTGCTGGCCTGCCATCATGGTTGCGATATTGATGGAGTCCGGGAAAGCGGTATTGTGGATAATCAGTCCTTTTGCGTAGTTGGGGAAGGCCGCGAGCATGGCCGCGAGCGCATCGTCGTTGCTGGCGGGAGATGTTTCGTGGGGGATGGCCGCGGCCAATTGCTGCAGCCAGAAAGCGTCTTCATCGCTTGCCAGCAGGTAGACTTGCGGTCGCGGGCGGTTGATGAGACCCGCCAGTGTAGAGACGCTCAGTTGTACAGCAGACGACGCCTTGCGGATATCGTAGACGGTGAGGTGCTGCGGCGTTTGAAATTGCGGCAGCAACCTATCAGCGGGCCAGTCAAGTTCTGCCATATCTGCACCTCGCGCATAAAATTTATGCGAAAAACTGCTTGACCTGTACCGGAAAATCTGGCACGAGGCGGGAGGGCAACTGCGCTGGCCCCTCAAAGACGCCGAGCGAGCGGTACTGCTTGTTTTCGAGCGCGAAGACCTCAATCGTGCGGGCATCGGGATTGACGATCCAATATTCAGGCGCGCCTGCCTGGGCATAGGCATCCATCTTCTCGCGGTAATCCCTGGCGACGCTGCCGGGCGAAAGGATTTCGATGGCGAGATCGGGCGCGCCAA
>DATLSW010000431.1:0-4575 GCA_035533955.1 Ktedonobacteraceae bacterium
GTACGCCAGGCATTCGCCAGCGTTTTTGGCCGCAAAGCGCGCCCAAAAGACATGCCGATGGTGTATGATGTATGTCATAACATCGCCAAGATGGAGGAATACGAGATCGACGGCGAGCTACAGCGCGTCTGCGTGCATCGCAAGGGCGCGACGCGCGCGTTCCCGGCCAATCATCCTGACGTGCCGGAGCAATACCGCGCGGTCGGGCAGCCCGTTCTCATACCTGGCGATATGGGCCGTTACTCGTTCGTGCTGGTTGGCGCGCCCGGCTCCATCGAACAGAGCTTCGGCTCTTGCTGCCACGGCGCGGGCCGCCGCCAGAGCCGCACAGCAGCTAAGAAGTCGATCACCGGCGGCGAACTGCTGGTGCAGCTCGAGGCAAAGGGCGTCACCGTGCGCGTGCATAGCAAGAACCTGCTGCCTGAAGAGGCGCCATCGGCCTACAAGGACGCCCAACAGGTCGTCAACGTCGTGCATAATGCCGGACTGGCGCAGTTAGTGGCGCGTCTGAAGCCGGTGATCGTCGTCAAAGGGTAATTTTGTGTGACAATCCAGCAAGCCGTACTTGCTGGATTGTCACACGCTACTCACAATAAGAGAGGTGTACCGATGCTAGCTATAAGTTATCACGTTGCTGGCGCGAATACTACGCGGAGCGGCAGGTATTGCTGCCGCGATCACACACGAGCTACAAAAAATACACGACGAGCAAAAGAGGATAACTTATGCATAGGTTTCGGGAGAAGTTCAGCGCGTATACTGTCTACCTGATCTTCTCCGGCGCGGGATATTTTTTCTCTACCCTGGTCACGACCATTGATATGGTGTACCAGGTGGAAGTGGCGAAACTCGATCCACTCCAGTTGGTGCTGGTCGGCACGGCTCTGGAGGTGGTGTGTTTCATTTGCCAGGTGCCAACGGGCGTGCTGGCCGATGTCTATAGCCGCCGGTTGGCGGTGATTCTAGGGACGTTGATCGTGGGAGCCGGGTTCATTCTACAAGGATCGATCCCTACCTTCGTCGCCATCGTCATAGGCGACGCTCTCTTTGGCGTCGGCGCGACGCTCACCGACGGCGCAGAACAAGCCTGGATCGCCGACGAGGTGGGCGTTGAACATGTCGGACACGTCTTCATGCGCAGCACGCAGATGAGTTTGCTGGGAGGACTGGTGGGGGCGCTAATCAGCACGGCGCTTGCCAGTTATCGCCTCAATCTGCCCATCGTGCTTGGCGGCGCGCTGTACGTTGTGCTGGCGATCTTCCTGGTGTTTTTCATGCCGGAGCGCGGCTTCCAACGCAAACCCATGCAAGAGGAACACGCCTGGCGCGAGTTCGGCAACACTTTCAAGAATGGTCTGCGAGCGATGCGAGTGAGGCCGGTGCTGATCACGATCGTGTTCGTCGGGCTGTTCCTGGGCATGTATAGCGAGGGCTTTGATCGCCTCTCAGCGGCTCATTTCCTGCACGATTTCGCCTTTCCGACCTTCTGGGGTCTGACCGTAGTGATCTGGTTCGGCTTCTTTAAGGTTGCCGGAACGCTGCTCGCGCTGGCGATGGCCGAGATAGTGCGGCGCTTCGCTGATATGAACAAACCGCGTCAAGTGACGTCGCTGCTCTTCGCCTTCAACACGTTGATGGTGATCAGCCTGTTCATCTTCGCGCTGGCGGGAGACTTCTACCTCGCCGTCGTCGCGTACCTGGCGTTCACGACAGTGCGCAGCATCGACAACCCGGTGTATATCACCTGGCTGACGCAAAACACGGAGCCGGGCGTGCGCGCGACCGTCATCTCGCTGGCCGGGCAGGTGGACGCGCTCGGCCAGATCGCTGGCGGGCCGCCCGTCGGCCTGATCGGCACGCTGGTCTCGCTGCCCGCGGCCCTGGCAACGTCCAGCGGCATCCTGGCGCTGTCGCTGCCGTTCCTGGCCTTCGCCAGTCGCCGCCGTAAGGCTGAAGTTACCGTTGCTACCACCACTCAGGTGGAGGTAACGACCAGAACTGACGCCTCATAGATATTCGTATTCGAGAGTGGCCGGGATGCGCCAATTTGCATCCCGGCCACTCTCCTTTCTCAGGCAAACAGGCGAATGAATGGTGGGAAAATCCCTACTACTCCAAGAAGGATAAACGCGAGTGTAAGCACGAAAACCTTGATCAAATTCACCTGTTTGTCCTTCCAAAATCGATACAGGACGAACCAGGATGCCAGCCAGGCAATCACCATCACGATAGTGATCCCTGTAATACTACCAGCAGGCGGATAAAACTGGAGGAAGGTATGCAGGCTTCCCCAAATTGCTGCCACTGCGGTTAGTAGACCCATTGTCAGGCAGCCAATTCCTGCTGCCAGAATTGCCGCTCCCGCTTCTCCGTTGGGGATTTTTCTCTCCTGTTGTATATCTTCAAGCAGTATATCAGTTTTAACCGGTATTTCTTCATGTGAGACGTTTGCCATTCTTTACCTCATTTCCGATACTCTAATAGACAGGAAGCGCTTTGGTCGTTAATGCGCCCAGCAGCCCCGCGATGCCTGCTGCCAGGAAAGCAAGCGTAAACAGAACTTCCAGTGCGTAGCGGATATGCTTTTCTTCAGTCAACTGCGTCTTATAGCGCCAGATTACCACTGCAACGGTTGTGGCTAAAATGGGCGTGAACCAGCCAATGTGCGTCTTTAGCGCCATACTGAAGGTATTCCAGAAGGAGCTTGAAAGGACAGATTGGAATTCAGTCCGATACAGTGGGTAGACCAGGTAGGTTCCTATAAGCACCGTCAACCATGCGACTACAGCCATCGCCCATGTTCCTATCACCAATTGTTTCGTCAAAGCTCGCCGCCCTTTTCGTGTTTCCCAACTGGCATGTAAATCCAGCAGCCCGACCATGCCGCCGGAGTACGCCAGCAAGAAGATGGCTCCAAAGACGAGTCCATGTATGTCAGCCAGAAGCGCCCCGCTTGAAAACAACATTGCATATTTTCCTTTCCTGCAAGCGTCCGCTATCTCACTTCACTGTCACCGTCAGATTCATATTCGGGTGAATCGTGCAGTACAGATGGTAAGTACCCGGCGTATTGAATGGGCCAACGGTCAGTGTGCTACTCGCTGAAAGCTGCTCGTTTTGGATTTGTGGCGCTCCGGGTTCCACCGCAGGCTCAGGCTTGCCATTCACCCATGATCCGAGGCTGATGATATGGATGTCCGAAGCGGTGTTGATAATCTGAAGCGAATCACCTTTGTTGAGAGTAACACTGCTCTGGAGGAAGTTAGCAGGCCCCGTTTTTACTGTGACAACATTGCCACTATTACTTTGTGTATTACTTGTACTACTACCCGAACTTGCGTTGGCGCTTGTACCACAAGCGGCGAGCAAAACTGCGCTTAACGCAAGTAGAGCAAGAGCTGTCAGCAGTTTTTTCATCATTCTCTTTCCTTTTCTGATAGATCACAGAACACTTCTACTGCCAATGTTGCTATCTGTCTCGGTAGCATGAGTGAAGGTATGTACACATATATCTTCTAATCAGAGCATAGTTCCGATAAGCTACCTGATAGGAGAAATCAGAAATGCACTGATTGCTTGGGGAGATCGGCCTATCAACTCGAGTAGCTATTTGAGGCAACCGATAACTTTATCGTGATGATTTTTGCCTTATTTAACTCCCAAAATTCAAATTTTCACGAACGTTGCCAACGTTTGGCTCTCCTGCTATACTCGCAACAGAACAAAATGCGGTTCCATAAGGACGAGGCTTGATTCGCCCTTGCTAAGAAGAGGAGCAACAGTTGTGAAAGTGCTGGTTACGGGGGCTGCCGGATTCCTCGGCGGCCACCTGGTCGATATGTTGATTGAGCGCGGCGATGATGTGCGGGCAATGGTGCGCCCCAGCGAAGATGCCAGCCGCCTGCGTTCTTTGCCGGGCGTCGAGGTCGTCTACGGCGACGTGACTAACGTGGATTCGCTCAAACGCGCGACAGAGGGCGTGCGGCGCGTCTATCATACCGCCGCGCGAACGGGGCCATGGGGGCCGGAGGATAGCTACTGGCAAACTAACGTGCAGGGATTGGCAAATCTCATTCACGCCGCAATGGATGCTGGCGTCCAGCGCCTCGTGCATACCAGCTCGATCACTGTGTACGGACATCATCTGCATGGTATTGTGACCGAGGACGATCCCTATCATGCCGAGAATAATCCCTATAGCCGCACCAAAATCGCCGGGGAAAAGCTGATCGCCAACCTGGTGAAAAACGACGGTGCGCCGGTCGTCATTGTGCGCCCCGGCTGGATCTATGGCCCGCGCGATAGTGCCAGTTTTGGCCGCTTCGTCGCGCTGGTCGAATCTGGCAAAGGCTTTTTGATCGGATCAGGCAAGAATATTGTGCCGATCGTCTATGTACGCGACGCGGCGCAGGGGATCATCAAGGCAGGGGACGCCCCTGATACAGCCATTGGACAGGCATATACCATCGCCAACGATCAGCGCGTCACGCAAGCTGACTATATGAATGCCATCGCCGATTGCCTGGGTACAGCGCGTCTCTCGCTGCATCTGCCTTATATGCCACTCTACCTGGG
>DATLSW010000432.1:0-2777 GCA_035533955.1 Ktedonobacteraceae bacterium
GAAATGGAAGCCGAAACCGCTGCGACCCACGGCCGGGGAAAGTTATCTTCCGACAGTCCCAACTCTTCGTGCGCCAGCGTGCGCAAGAACTGTTCCGGCTGTTCCGCCAGGCGTGACGACAGCATCTCCGCTTCGTCCTCGGTGAAGCCCTTCAACTGGTAGAACAGCGACAGCTCCTCTTTCTCCTCCTCCGGGTCTTCGGCAATCTCTTTCTTCTCGCGCCCGATCTCCGCCTGATAGACTTCGCGCTCGCTTTTGGTCGCCAGGAACGCGCCGGAACCCATTGAGAGGGCGCTGGCAAGCATCCCGGCCAGGCCGCTGACGAGGACGAAGTGGCTGTTGCTGGCTCCCGTGTAGCCCGCCACGCCGCTGACGATACCGAAGACCGCGCCCAGACCATCGTTGACGCCGTAGATGGCGTCGCCGAGCCAGCCGCCGCCGCGCTTGTGCCAGCGCTCGCGCCGCAGCATCACGTCGAGCATCCCCTGCGGGCCAATGGGACTGATGATATCGCGGATAACGCGCCCGTGCGCCTCTTCCTCGCGCCGCACCTCGCGCAGCATCGTCTGCGCCTCGCCGTCGTTGATGCTGATGGCCTGCGCTTCGTAGCGGGCGATATCGCGATCCTCCTCGTTCTCAAGCTGGCGCAGCGCCGCTTCCGTACCAACCTGTCGCCGCAGCCAGCCCTGCACGCGCATCTTGAGCGTGCGCTGCTCTCTGGGCGACTGCTCGCCCAGCTCGATCAGCTTGCGCTCCCACCGTGCGGCGTGGCGCGCCTCGGCCTCGGTCAGCTTCTCCAGCACGCGGCGTTTGTTGGCGTCGCGCTCTTTGCGCGCGAGGTCACCATAAGTACGCACGCCTTCCATCTCGCGCTGCCAGTTCTGTTGCAGTGCAACCACCAGTTCGCGCCGCGTCTGTTCGGTCATTGGCGCTATGACATTCTCACCCGATTTTTCGATAGTCATGGGTATTAGCATGTCCTAATAATGATAATCATTCTCAATAAGCAGACCTCAGTCTATCACATGACAAAGGCATACGTCCAGCCTTGTATGGCGGACTTGCAGCAACCGCGCGGCGAAAAGATGGGTGTGATTAACGCCGTGTTTTTGGCACGAATTGCTCTCAAATGCTTGACAAAACGTACATTTTTACGTACTCTATCCACCGAGAGAAGATAGAAGCTACCACCAGACTGAACGCCACGGAGATATCTGGTACGGTATTGCAGCGGCTGAAAAGCTCAATACTTTACTCGCTCATACCAGCATTACTCTTCTATTTCCTGTATGCGATCCTGATGAGCGACATGGCAACAGGTAAAGTCCTTTTTCTTGGGGGAGCCTTTCTTGCCTGCGTTGCCGGCATCTTTTACTTTTTCAACTGGGACATCTACTGGCTCTTGCACCCTGTTACATCACGGCTGCAAGCTCGTAAGCAGCAGCAGAATCCTCCACTCCAGCGGCAAATGCACAGGCATCCCTGAAAATGACCCGGCGACCTGTATCGAACACGTAAAACCGCTTGACGGTAAACGTCGTTCGATACAGATCGCCAGATTAAGAACCCCCGCCTTCAACTTCGCGGGCGCAATCAATTGCGCCCCTACTCAGGCGGAATCGATCCACCGAGTCGCTCTCGCATTTGCTCAAATGTCGCGTCATCGATTTCGCCACGGGCATAGCGTTGGCGCAGTATTTCCATAGCGGAAAGCTGGTTTACTGGAGCAGTGTGAGTCACGCCAAACATCGGTCGGTTGCGCTTCGCAAAAAAGCTCAAGAGCGCCCAGATGAGTAAAGCGAGCAAAGCAATCCAGAAGAGTGTACCAAGCATACCAAACAGCATAGGCCCGGGGCCAAAGCCAAATCTATCGACAAACATCAAAGAACCTCCTTTATTTCGTTCAGTATCATACGTACCGATATTTTCTCTTGTCTTACGCTGACTATGAACGCGTTACACAGAACAATGATCGCAGCGCAACATGCCTTCACACGCCTGTACGTATGATATCCCGTTTGTGTCAAAAATTATGCAGAAACATGTAAAGAGTTTGTATGGAAGAATGCGATCACCCCATTTTCCGCTTTCCAGAGTACCTGAAACGCAGATCGTTTCTGGCAAAAAAACTCCCGCCGACAGGTCAGATTGGGGGGATGAGGATGCCTGTCGGCGGGTGGTCATCAAGGCTGGGGTACAGGGATTCGAACCCCAATTGACCGATCCAGAGTCGGTTGTCCTACCATTGAACGATACCCCAACAGCTATTGTTCGTGTGCTGTATAATACCGCATCCTGCCGATCTTGTCAAGCCTCCGGAATCGCGCCTATGGCGCTTTATAGGAGTTCAGGCGAATGGTGGCGGACTGGGTCGCCAGAGTACAGACGCAGACAGCAATGAGGACAGCAACGAGGTAAATGGCACCCAGGTTCGGACCGAGCGCGTCTTTGATGATAGTCGGCAGCACAGTCATCGGCCCTACAGTTTACCGGCCAGCGCCGTCGCGATCACTATGCCCAGGGCCAATGCCGCGCCAAATTGCAGGTGCAGCATTGATGTGCGCTTGATACCGATGGCGAAGGCTTTGCGCTCCGTAGCTGCGAGAACCGAGCGCACATTGGCAAAAGCCAGCGGAAACGTAAGCCACGCGATCAGGCTCCAGAGCGGCAAAAGACCGGTAAAGGCAAAAATAGCCACCGCCGCGTAACTGCCCAGTAACAAAAAGGCGTGGAAGTATTGCCCAAAACGCACGCCGAAGCGTACGGGCAGCGTCTTC
>DATLSW010000433.1:0-5514 GCA_035533955.1 Ktedonobacteraceae bacterium
ATCCTTTCCGTTCAATTGAGTTGAGTTGAGGCAGAGACGAGGTGTGGTGAGCATGTTCATCACCGTTGCACTTCTGATTGACGTCTTCCAGGCTACAATAGAGGCCATTAATCTCGCAACATGCCTCGCGATGGTCGCTACATTCAAATTGGATCGTAGAGTGGCCGATGTGATATTTCTGGCTGAGCAGGGACGTAAGAGATTGCAAGATGGGCGTACTGCTGCTCGCAGGCAGGTCATCAATCAGGACATGACAGGATAAAGCATACATGTTACTGGCAATACTCCAAACGTGCAAATCATGGACACCTTGCACGCCATTGACCAGTCCCATATCGGAGACAAGCTGCGGCATCGAGATAGCTTTGGGCGAGGCTTCGAGCAGGATATCGGTTGTCTCGCGCAGCACGCGCCACGCACCTATGGCTATAAGAACGGCAATACCCACCGAAAGCAGAGGGTCGGCCATTGTCCAGCCAGTCAGCAGAATCACTCCACCGGCAATGATGACGCCAAAAGAGGCCGCGGCATCACCAAAGACGTGCAGCGTCGCGGCGCGCGCGTTCAGATTATCCCCTTCTTGGCGCAAGCCGAAGCCAATATAGAGATTAACGGCAATGCCGATGCCAGCCGAGACGAACATAATCAGGGGTTGGATTGACTCAGGATGTTGAAAACGCTGGATCGCTTCCCAAAGGATGGCGACGGCAATCACAATCAACGTGACGGCATTGATCAACGCGGCAATAATACCAACGCGATGATAGCCGAAAGTTTTGCTGGCGTTAGCAGGCCGCTCGGCCTGCACAGCCGCAAACCAGGCCAGACCCAGCGCGAAAATGTCGGTAACGACGTGTCCAGCGTCCGAGAGCAAGGCCAGTGAATTCGACAGCAGGCCGCCGATCAACTCAGCAGCGAGGATGATCAGCGTCAGGAAAAAGGCCAGGCGCAGCGTGCGTTTCGCCATGCCGTGCGTATGATCGTGATGCGTATGGACGCCGCCATGTAGCGCGCTCATGCTGACACCCGCGCATCGCCCTCGCTGGCGTGCGTCAGGCCAAGCGCGAGCAGTTGACGCACATGTTCATCGACGAGGCGATAGTAAACGACGCGGCCAGACTTGCGTATGGTGACAATATGGTGGTTGCGCAGGACGCGCAGTTGGTGGGAGATGGTGGTATCATCGCGCCCCAGGCCGGTCGCGAGATCGCAGACGCACAGCTCGCCGGTGGGAGCATTGAGCAAGGCATAAACGACCTGCAAGCGCGTCGGATCGCTCAGCACAGCAAAAAGCGCAGCCACTTGCGCAGCGTCTTCGGCGGCCAGCAGGTTGCGCCGCACCGCCCGCACATGTTCGGGATGAATACAGCGTCCCTGACAAAGCTCATCTTCTGCGCCACCTATCGTCGGCTGGACAAGCGGCACAAGCGCCGCGGATTGAGTCGCCATCGTGTTTTTACCAATCTCCTTCATACCTGTACATATATGCAACTAACTGAGGATATTATAACACGCAGCAATCATATTTGCCAGCACAGCCATGCCAGGGATTTCCATTCTTCTGGAGAAAATTGGTCGAACTCAGTAGGGGCGGTGGCTCTGCCCCGCCCGCTTCAGCTTGCTCATGAGCGCACATTCCAGCCGCGGGCGGGGCAAGCTGCGCTCCTTCAAACAAAAGTTGCTACATGTGCGAAGGCGCGATAGCCAGCCGCCGCGGCAAGGCGCAGGGACGCGGTATTATCAGCAGACGCGCTATAGAGCGGTACAAGTCCTTCTTGCAAAACTGTGTGCGCCCATAGAATGGTGGCAGCAAGGGCATAGCCTTTGCGGCGTGCTTCAAGTAAGGTATCAATACCCAATTCGCAGGCATCTTTTGTGCGGCGCGAGCTATGGGCGAGGCTCAACAGACGTCCATCGATGACAACGCCAATAAAAGGATACCTTTCTGTTTGAAAGTAATCCTCGTCGTAATCGGGAAAATCTGCAACCAGAGGGCGATCCTGTATGGTCAGAGGACGGGCAATACGACGCGCCGCCTCAATATCAAGCCTGGGTAGCGCTCGCAGAGCAAGAGCTACTTCACGGTTCACTCCCGGGACGGCATTTTCTGATGGAACAGCCATCGCTTCGTTCACTCGCAAGCGCAATTCCGCGCGTTCCATAACACTCACATCTGACCGCCAGATATGCACCTGGCTTTCGTCAAGTTTCGCGGCACACAATTTCCAATGCGGGAGGGAACTTTCAGACAAAAGCTCGACTTCATCCTGTAGCAAGGCTGGAAGCTGAACATTCCAGACAGCTTCGACATGCAAACGCAGCAATTTCTGATCTGTTGACTCCATGACAATCCTTTCTGAATGGCAGATTCTGATAAATGGGACAAAAAACCTCCTGAGATGCGAAGTTTCCCATCAGATGCCTCCTTTCAGACGGATTGTCATAGCAACGCTATGTATATTGTTCCGCGAGACGCGCTACGTAGGCGCGCTCTTCGGGGCCGAACCAGGGCGGGTCTCCGGCGGCGGCATTCTCGGCCATGCGCTCGGCGCGAGACGTGGCCGGTATAGCGACGTGGCAGCGCGAGTCGCTGAGAATCCACTTGAGCAGCGCCTGCCCCCAGGTTGTCACACCGAACGGCTTGAATGGTTCCAGGTCGGCTTGCGATGGTGTACGCCGCGTCAGGCCGCCCTCAGCGAACGGGCGCATGACAACGACGCCCAGGTTAAGATCGGCGGCCAGAGGCAAAATGTCGCGCTCGACATCGCGCTGGATGGGATTATAGGGTATTTGAATGGCAGTGATACGTCGCGTCAGCATCACCTTGCGCAATTCGGCGAAAGCTGAACTCTGGTAATGCGTCGCGCCGATGGCGCGTATCTGGCCGGCATCGCGCAGCCGCTCAAGCATCGCCAGTTGTTCGGTCCAGTTGACCAGGTTGTGAATCTGGTAAAGGTCGATGTAGCCGCCGAAAAACTGGAGGGCGCGTTGGGCCTGCGCACGTCCCTCACTTGCTGAGGGCGTCCAGACTTTTGTCGCTACCTGCACTGTCTCACGCCGCCCTTGCAGTGTCCCACCTAGCACGCGCTCCGCTTCGCCATACATGGGCGACGAGTCAAAGAAGTTTGACCCACTCGCTATGGCGGTATCGACGATGGCGCGGGCGTTGCGCGCAGCCTGTTCGCCGCGCACGTCGAACGTCTTCCACGTCCCCATGCCAACGACGGGTACGCGCAAGCCGGTTTTGCCTAAATCACGTTGTTCCATGCTATCTACTCCAATCAGTGTATATGCGTTTTGATACTAGTATATGCCATCCGCGCTACCTCTGTCTCAGCCAAATGTGATATATTGAGAGCGATCTCCACCTGATTTCACAAAAGTGTAGGAGTGCGTTCAGGAGTAGTATCTATGGCGGAAGAATATAAGGATTACTATAGCATTCTTGGCGTTAGCGCTGATGCAGACGCTAAAGCCATTAAACAGGCATATCGCAAATTGGCCCGACAATATCATCCCGACGTCAATCCGAGCGACAAGACGTCAGAGAGTAAATTCAAAGAGATTAACGAAGCCAACGAAGTGCTGTCCGACACGGAGAAGCGCAAAAAATATGACGAGATGCGGGCATACTACAAGCAGTACGGGCGCTGGCCTGGGGAAGAGTCAATGGCAGGCGCGGGAGCAGGTGGCTCCCGAGGCGGTACATACGAGTATCGCACCATGTCGCCGGAAGACCTGGAAGACCTATTCGGCGAGAATGCGCCGTTCTCCGATTTCTTCGAGACGTACTTTGGCCCCGGCGCCTCGCAGAGAGGCCGGACAGGGCGCGCGCGGCAGCGTGCCACACGCGGCGAAGATGTCGAATCGATCATTGAGGTGACGCTGGCCGAGGCATACCAGGGCGTGACACATACCTTCGAACTGGCAGACCCCGATGGATCAACGCGCCGCGTGGAAGTGAAGATTCCGGCGGGCGTCGATGAAAGCTCGCGCATTCGCCTCGCCGCACAAGGGCTACAAGGCGCGGCTGGACGCGGCGATCTCTACCTGCGCGTGCATATCGTACCGCACGCCAACTTCACACGCGACGGCACGACATTACGCACCAGCGTGGATGTGCCGCTTGCCGTGGCAATGCTTGGCGGCGAGATACCCGTGACCACGCCCGATGGACGAAAGTTGATGCTGCATATTCCCGAAGGGACGGCGAACGGGCGATCATTCCGCTTGCGCAGTCAGGGAATGCCGCACCTGAACCAGCCGGATAAGCGCGGCGACCTCTACGCTGAAGTCAATGTCGTGCTGCCCGCGCATTTGACCAGCGAGCAGAAACGGCTCTTCGAGACGTTTGCTCGCTCTCTTGGCTACACGTAGTCCCGGTAAGGTACACGAAAGACAGAGGAAATCATTGAGCGAAATGCGTTACACGCGCATCAGAATAGAACAAACGCGCGCGATAGTCTACTATAGCGAGCAAGAGGCGGCGGAAATTAGCCGCCTAGAGATCACGACCATTCGCCATCTTTACGCGATCCAGGTGATCAGGGGAGTCGAGGTAGCCGGGGAGGATAGGCGCTACAGCGAAGAAGATATCGCGCTGCTACGGCGGGCGCGCCGCCTGCGCGACGATCTCGACATCAACCTCGAAGGGATTGAAGTCATTCTTCGCCTGAGCGCCCGCCTGGAAGCGTTAGAACGAGAACTTGACGAATACCGGAGCAGTGGGAACATTCTACCGTGACGAGAATGCCTGTCTGCCCGTGATCTCGCGTCCGACAATCAGCGATTGGATGGTATCTGTGCCTTCGTAAGTGAAAACAGCCTCGATATCAATACCCAGGAAATGCCCTATGGATTGTCTAAGGTCCGTTGCCATACTATCTCCTCGCATTCTGCATTGGGCATGAAGCCATCACAACGCCGTGCCTATTCCCCCTAATCATACGTTCGGGAAAATCGCTTTAGCAAGGTTTATGATCAGACACCGCGCACAACGGAGATGGTGAAGCCGTCGCTGTAGTCATCATCCATTGGCAGGGCCAGCGAGAGCAGGCGAGGATGATGAGCGGCCAACTGGTTATACTCGGCCACGCCCAGGATATACTCGTCATCTCCGACAGGTGTGCGAAAGGCCGCGCCGCCTTTGATAGTATTGTCCGCCACAATGATGCTGCCCGGCCTCGTCAATTGCAAGGCCCACTCGAGGTAGCGTGGATAGGGAGCTTTGTCGGCATCGATAAAGACAAGATCGAACGGCGCTTCACCGCTCAACCGCGGCAACAGATCAAGAGCCTTGCCGACGCGCACCTCTGTCCTATCGGCGACGCCTGCCCTGGCGAACGATTGGCGCACGACGGCGGCATGGGCAGAATCGATCTCCAGCGTGATCAGACGACCACCGATGGGTAAGGCGCGCGCCAGCCAGATACCGCTATATCCGGCCAGCGCGCCGATTTCAAGAATCTTGCGCGCCTGGCAGGCGGCAGCCAATAATTGCAGCAACTTGCCCTG
>DATLSW010000434.1:0-3189 GCA_035533955.1 Ktedonobacteraceae bacterium
CGTTTGATAGCGACGCCGCTGGCAACGAGTCGTTTGACACGCTGTACTCCGCCATTGTGTCCATCGTGTATCGTGAATACGCCGCGACGATTATCGGTCCCGTTGATTGTGACGATATTGCGCAGGAAGTATCCGTCAAAGTCTGGCTGTATTCACTGACTCATCCCATCTATTGTCCCAAAGCCCTTATCCGGCGTACTGCACACAACCTTTGCATCGATCTCCAGCGTAAATTCAAACCGTCCTTGTATCAGTCGTTCCCGGAGGACGAGTTCGGCGAGACGTGCGAGGACACCTTCGCCTGGATGGATACGCTGCCGGAGGATGATCCCGAATGGTGCGCGATCAACAACGAAGGGACTGCCGAAACCACCGGGCAGGTGGCCGATGCCATCGCCGGGCTGAGCCCCTGCCAGCAAGATGCCGCTGTTTGTACACTCAAGACTCGCGTCGGTGATTGGCAGCGTATGGCTGCTGCCCTCGCAGCGCGAGGCATCAATGCCGATATGGAGTGGCCCGCTGATCCGGCGGACAAACGGCGATTACAAGCGTCTTTCTCACCGGCCAGGAGCAATATTGCCCGGCAAATTGGAGAAGACCTCTCAGTGGATAAACATCGCTAAAAAGAGAGAAGGTGATAGCCAGGAGATATCCGTAGCAGTTAAAAACGCTTATCCATCGTCGTATAGGCGCCGCATGGCCCAATCTATTTTGTTGCCGGTGTTGTCAACATGATGCAGAAAGGGATATCTCTATGCAGAATACAACCGTTTCATCGCGACAGGAGAGCCATTGGCGCAGCCGCCTTCTTTGCTGTATCGCTCTCCCATTCCTGGCTGTTGGCCTGTTTGCGTGCAGCATGTCCCGTGGTGCCGCACATAGCCCGCCATCTCCAACCGTGACATTGCCTTCTCGCAAACCAACTCCCCGGTCTGCGCCAACCCCAACTCCTACTGTAACCATCCTGAGCGCTAAACAGACCACGCTTAACATGGCACACCGCTATGTCGGGCTGATCATGGGAATGCGCTATCGCGATGCCTACGACCTGCTCAGCTCGCAAGAACAAAACGAGGTTCCTTATAGCGTGTACATTACGAACGACAACGATGTTCTTGCGCCCGGCTGTTGGAAAGTAGATGAATACATCATTTCACAGGTGAATGCGTTGACCTGGGATGTCGGCGTTATCCTGATCCAGCTTTCTTGCTCGACCTCTGTATCGCTTGCTTGTTACGATTGGCATTTGCGCTTCTACCTGCTGTATCAACTGCCTGAGATTGTGTCAATTGGTCTCTACCCAACTGGCTCCGGCCCCGCTTGTGCGCGGCCCTATGCACGCAGGTAAGGAGAATGCGCTAGACCATCGGCATGTGTTCGACCTGGGAGTGTGATGGCTCGTCGCGCGGCGAGCGGCGAGCCATCATGCGTTTCATGGCGATGCCGATGCGCCGGATGCCCTCTTCGATGTCGTTGGCTTCGGGCGCGGCGAAGCTGAGGCGGAATGCCTGCTGGCCGCCGCCGTCAATGTGAAATGGCTCGCCGATGACGAAGGTGACGCGCTCGGTGGCCGCTTCGCGCAGCAGCGCGCGCGCGCGCAGGTCGCCCGGCAAGCGACACCACAGATGAAAGCCGCCGCCTGGATGATTGACGCGCACTGTCTCCGGCCAGTACTCCTCGATGGCGCGCAGCATGATGTCGCGCTTCTGCTGATATTGTTGGCGCACGAGGGCTTGATGATCGTCCAACAGGTTGCGCCGCAAGATTTCTGAGACAGCCCACTGCCCAATCGAGTTGGTGTTGAGATCGAAGATTTGTTTGTGGAGCGCGAGACGTTCGACCATCGGCTCAGGGGCGGCCAGCCAGGCGACGCGCAGGCCGGGGGCCAGTATTTTGGAATAGGTGCTGAGGTAGATGACATGGCCGCTCGTGTCGATGGCTTTGAGCGGCTGCGGCGGCGGCCCGCCGAAATACATTTCGCCGTAGGGATCATCTTCCAGAATGGGCGTCTGGTAGCGCCGGGCCAGCAGCAGCAGGCGGCGGCGGCGCTCAGGCGACATGACCGCTCCGGTTGGATTCTGGAAGGTGGGCTGGACGTAGATCAGACGGGGGCGATGGCGCGCCAGGATCGTTTCCAGCAGATCAACACGCATACCATCGCTGTCGGCAGGCACGCCGAGAACGCGCGCGCCCAGCGAGCGAAACGCCTGGATCGCGCCTAGATAAGTTGGTACTTCGACCACGACTTCTTCGCCGGGGCGCAGCAGGAAGCGACTGACGAGGCCCACGCCCTGCGTCGAGCCGGAGAGGATCAGGATATGGCGGGCATCGACGGCCACGCCGCGCCGGCGCATGCGCTCGGCGATGCCGCGGCGCAGGCTCAACAGTCCCTCGACGGGCGAATAGCCCAGGGCCGCTATGTGATCCTGCGCCAGGCTTTCAGAGAAGATCGTGCTGAGCATCTGGGCGGGCAGCAAGCTGGGAGCAGGCGCACCGGTAGAAAAGGAAATGACATCGCGCCGCTCGCCTATCGAGGCCAGCTCGGACAGCAGGTGCGCGTCGGGGCCGAGCATTTCCGCGCCCGTTGGCACGCCGAACAGCCAGGATGGCTCGTGCGCGTCAAATGGCTCTTCGGAGTAGCTGAATGGATTGCGCCTCACCAGCGTGCCGCGTCCCACATGGCCTTCGATCAAACCCTCGCTCGCCAGTTCGTTGTAGGCGTTCATGATCGTCGTGCGGTTCACTCCTAACTCAGCCGCCAGCGCGCGTTCTGTTGGCAGGCGCGTCCCCTCGGCCAATTCTCCTGAAAGGATGGCCTCGCGTAATTTCTGGCAAATCTGCTGATAGAGCGGCACGCTGCTTTCCCTGTCAAGCTGGAGCAATGACCGTATCGCAGCAGTAAAAAGTGGCAATGGTTGATGTTGTGCCGGATAATGTCGCATCTGTTACCTCCTGATTGGCTCATACCAATAGCAGTATACACCTTCAATTGTGTCGGGTAAAGAGCCAATTGGCGGCTCTGCCAGGGAGCCAATCGCCAGTTCCAGTCAGAAGTCACTGCTTGCCTTGACGTTTCTTGATCGATGTGATAGACTTATGTAGTGTAGTAGGAAACTGCAAAATATTCAGGTTTTGCCAGCGCATTTTGCAGGAAGACAGCGTAGTCTACCAATATTCCAGGCGGACTCC
>DATLSW010000435.1:0-2136 GCA_035533955.1 Ktedonobacteraceae bacterium
TATAACGTCTACTGCACCGCCGGATCGTCCTGCACCGGCAGCGGAGGTCTGGGAGGAGCTAGCGGCTGGATCACCGTCGGCGGCACGTCGGCAGCCGCGCCGATGTGGGCGGCCATGATCGCGCTGACGAATCAGGAGGCGGCGCAGCACGGCAAAGGCGTGATTGGTTTCCTCAATCCGCTCCTCTATAGTATTGGCAGTGGCAGCCACTATAGTAGGGATTTCCATGACATCACGCCGCCCAGCAGCTCCAGTTCTCCCTCGAATAACGACGAACTGGGAATCTACGGCGCGTATCCTGTCACCAACGGCTATGACATGGCGACCGGCTGGGGTTCGTTCAACGCTGCCAACCTCGCGGCAGATCTCGTGGCGGCTAAGTAACAAAGGATATTGTAGCAAGAAAAATCCCGACACCGCCGGTGTCGGGATTTTCTTGCTACAATGTATATTGACTACTGCCTTAATAATCGATATAATGGGCGCGCAACCGAATACACCAGAAAAGGATGTGACACATGGCTAGCGATTTTCCCAATCCTGACTCGCAACCTTCTAACGAACAGGAACAGGCTACTGTCCCTACCGATCCCGCCGTTGCTCCCATTATCCCGCTTGCTCCTCAACGGAAGAAAAGGCATCCACTGCGTATCGCCATCATCACCGTCGTTATCGTGCTGCTTGTTGCCGCCGTTGGCTTTGGCGTGCTGCGTTACTTCGCCCCGGTATTAGTTGTGCAAAGCTATATGCACGATGGCTTGAATGGCAAAGTGGATGTGAATCTTCTCTGTCCCGCGCAGCAAGCCGAAGCAGAGGCCAGCGCCAAGCTCTTAGCCTCCCAGCCATCGCCCACTATCACGATCGACACCTCGCACCTCTCGTTCAGCGTACAAAATGAATCGCTGAACAGCGCCACGGTCGCTATCGGCGGCAGCATTGACGCCGGTTCGAGCGCCACGTCTGTTCCCGTCAACTACCAGGTCGCGCTGCAAGCGAATGGTCTGTGGTGGTGCGTCAATAACATTCGTGGCGGCCCAAATTCAACTTCCTGACCCCTGGCCCGTCGGCGCGGGCAGCGCGAGCCAGCCGAAAATGCCTGCGACGGCGATTAGCGCGCCGCCCACGATGAAGATGATGCTCACCGGCAGGAAGCCGCCGAGATAGCCGGCCAGGGCCGCTGAGAGCAGGCTGCTGGCGTACATTGCTGTCTCGATTACCGACGACACGCGCCCTATCATAGCTTGCGGCGTCGAGTTCAGCAGCAGGGGCGCGAAGCCGATGTCGATGCCGCCCTGCGGCAGGCTGAGCAGGAAGTTGATGATCAGCGCCGCGACAAACCAGGTCTGGAAGGCATAGATGACGATGCCTGCACCTAGCAGGAAGAGACTGCCCGTCAGAATGTGCCGGGGCTGGATGCGTTTGGCAAAGATGCTCAGCACAATGGCGCCGATCAAGGTTCCCGTCCCCGATGCTGCTGTCAGGAAACCATAATAGGCCGCGCCGGTATGCAGGTTGCGCGTGACGAAGAAGATGTCCAGCGCGTTCAGCGCGCCCGCGCCGAACATGGCGATCAGCGCGAGAATGGTCACGATCAGCAGCACGCGTGTTGTGGCGACAAAGCGAAAACCGGCTCCCATTTCGCGCAGCACCGGGCCGAGCGCGCCTGCCTCGTGTTTTGTAAAGGCGTAGGGGTGGAGTTGCGCGCGCGGCGCGCGGATCAACGCGACGCACAGTGCGGAGACCAGGTACGAGACAGAGTTGATGGTGCAGGCGACCAGCGCGCCTACCGCGAAGTAGAGCGGCGCGGCGATGGCCGGGCCGATGATGAACGACATGGCGAACGTGGCCTGTCCTATGGATGCTGCCTGCGTCTGATCGTCGGGATGCACGACCACTTGCAGCGCGCCTGAACGCGCGGGCATGAAAAGCCGCGAAAATGCCGCGATCAGGAAGACGCTGGCGTAGATGGCGGGCAGGCGTAGAGCTAATGGCGCTATGAAGGGCAGCAGAGCGATGGCGGCGCGCGTCAGGTCGGAAACGATCATCGTCGTGCGGCGGTTCCAGCGATCAACGAAGACGCCGGCCACCGGACTGAGCAAGAAGATGGGCGTGTATTGCGCGATCAGGATGCCGCTT
>DATLSW010000436.1:0-10469 GCA_035533955.1 Ktedonobacteraceae bacterium
GAGCAGCGCGCTGCTCTAAAAAATCGGCTCTCTGTTTTGAGAATTGACAAAATGCGCTTTGCCCTCTATGATTGAAGGGAAGGCAGCGTCATACCATGAAATCGGCACATTGGGCGAAGCAAGATGATCGAACTGAACGGAGAAACCTATCTGGATGGCAATGAAGCGTGCAGCCTGCTAGGCATCAAGGCTGCCACGCTCTATAGCTATGTCAGTCGGGGCGTCTTGAGAAGCTATCGGCAGGGTATCAAGCGGCGGCGTCTCTACAAACGCTCCGAGCTTGAGGCGCTTTTGCAGTTGCGTCCCAGCGCGGACGTCCAGCAACATCGCCATCGTGACGATGATCTGCCGCCCGCCGAGGACTGGGTACCAAATGTCTGATGCTCTCGCTGTCGCCTGTTCCGTCGGCGGCTTCAAGGAATAACAAAAGGTGATGAAAAAAGGAAAACACCGCGCGGGTGTTTTCCTTTTTTCATCACCTTTGCTGATCCTGTTACGGCGTCGCCGTAATCGTGGGGATCGCGATGGGCGTCGCGTTGGTTGGAGGCGTGATCGACACTGGTTCGTTGAAGTTGCTCAGATCAACGATGGAGTCCAGGTTGGTGATCACACTGGCCGGGATAGCTCCTTGTACAGTCGAACCGGGTGTTGGCGTGATCGACTGTTTCAATGAAGCCGTGTTGGCTTTGATATTGAGTTTCAGTTCGCTGCGATGCACGTAGAACTGTGTCTCGTCGATCCACAGATCAAGCGTGGCGTTGAGCGACTGCGCGTGGTCAATGGTCGTGTTGATATTCTGCTGTCCCAGGAGGTTGACTAATTGCTTATTGCTGTCAAGCAGTTGTTCAAGCGCGTACTTGTCGAGCTGCATGGTGATATGGCGCAGCGTGACGCCGTTCAGGGACTGGTCGCCATGATCGGTAATTTGCGTGTGCGCCAATAGATCAAGCAACTGCGTCATGCTGAGCGCGCCAAAACCTGCGAAGAGATTGCCCGCGTTTCCCACGGAACTGTCGTTCAGAGCATACCACTGACCGCCATTGTTTTGCACGTAGAGCGTGTTGTTGGCGTAAATCTCGTTAAGATTCGAGGTGGTGTTGGTCACGCTCTGGGTTGTCGTAAGCTGCATTTTTTCCTGGTTGGGTAGCGCTTCGTCACCGCTGCCGGACAGGCTGAAGGTTATGTTGCCGGGCGTAGTCGTAGAGCCTGTTTGCTGCCCCGCGCCTTTCATTTGCAGCGCGACATGGGCCGATTTGAGTTTGCTCATGGCCTTCTGGCTGTTTTGCAGCACCTGGAGGGTCGATACTTTATTCTTTGAACTGTTGCCGCTGCCCGTGGACGAACCACAGGCGCTGAATAGCAGCAGCGTCGCTGCCAGCGCCATGAACAGCAGCAAGAAATGATTGGTTTTTCGCATCTTTCTTTGTCTCCCGTAAATTTCATATAGACAATTTACTAACATCTCTATCTATACACGTTGCAGGAGAGAAAAACGGATATGAAAAATTCCTGCTTCTCCACGAGAAACAGGAATTTTTCTGACTGGAATGCTTATTTTGTCTCATATCATCCAAACACGGACGAGAGATTGTTCGTTGGGATTGCGTTGCTGGGCGCGCTGATTGTGACAGGCGTGTTAAATTTGCTCAGATCGATGGTGGTATCCGTAGCCATCCTCAAATTCAGAGAGGTGGACGTCGCGGAAGGCGTGGGCGTGACGAAAGACCCGGTGTTCAGGCTCATCGTGTACTTCAACTCCATCTGATGAACATAATACGTGGCCGGATCTATCCAGAGGTCGAGCGTTGTATTCTGGATATTCAGTTCATTCAAAATCTGTTTCATGCTGGCCGAGTTGGCGCTGCCCAGGCTGCCCAGATTGGCGCCGATGATTTGTTGCAGGGCATTTTTGTCGAGCGTCACCGTGATATGGCGCAGAGATTGGCTGTTCAATGTTTGCATGCCATGATCGACGAAATGGGCTTTGGACGCCAGCGCCAGCAAGTTATTGTAGGATGAGATGCTCGTTCCTGAGAAGGGATTTCCGGCTGAGCCTTGTGCCTGGCTGAGTTGCAGAACATACCATTGTCCTTTGCTGTTCTGCATGTATACCTCTCGGCCCAACGTGATCGCTGAGAGCGACATGTCCAGTTCCCTGAGATGCACTTCGGCTTTGTCGGGCAGCACTTCATCGCCATTGGCGCTGATCTTGATAGTAGTTGACGAGCCTGAACCCATGTTCATCTGCTCAGCAAGCTGCATGGTAAAATGGGCCGTCTTGAGCTGTTTCATGGCGCTGTAGCTCTTCTGGAGTACTTGCAGCGGAGGCGTACTTTGCGCGCTGTTTGCGGCATTGACGCCGCACGCGCTCACCAGCAGCAAGGTAGCTATGAGAGCAGCCAATAAAAGGGGATATTTGTTGTGTGTCATCAGCGAAAAATCCTCTCATGCTTAAAATTCAATAAAAGTCTCCATTTACTAAAACGAATAAGCGGCGAAAAAGTCGCGCCCGCCTGCTTCTCAGCTATGTTATAATGCGCCTTGAACACATCTCACCGTTTCCGCTTTTCTGCCTGACGGCAAGAATAGCGTGTGAAGGGAGATAAATCCGTTGGGAAGGCGCGCTTGCTATGTTTATTAAACGTGTTGAATTGGAGAATATCAAAAGCTACCGGCGTATCGCCATCGACTTCCGGCGCGGCACGACTGCCATCAGCGGGGCCAATGGGGCCGGTAAAACGACCATCGTCGAGGCTATCGGGTACGCGCTCTTTGATTCGCTGCCCTACAAGGCGGCGCAATTTGTGCGCGAGGGCGAAAAGTACGGGCGCGTCGTCGTTCATCTCGTCGGCAGCGACGACCGCCCCTATGAGGTTGAGCGGCGTTTCGGCTCCGGTGCGTATTGGACGCTGATCGACCTCGAGGCCAATTTGCGTCTTGAGCAGCGCGCCGACGTGAGCGACAAGCTGCACGAGATTTTCGGCATCGAGCGCGAGCGCTCGCTCGACGCGCTCTTTGAAGACGCGCTCGGCGTGTCGCAGGGCATGTTTGCTACTATTTTCTTAGAGAAAGCGGCTGCGCGCAAGCAGACATTTGACGCTTTGCTGCAAGTGGAAGACTACCGGACGGCCTTCGATTATTTGCTCGAGGCGCAGCGCCAGTACAAAGCGCAGGCGCAGGAGCAGCAGAACGAGATACAACGCCTTGAGTTCGAGACGCGCGATCTCGACACATGGCGTGCCGAACTGCGCGACAAACGCGGCGAACACCAGCAGAAAATAGTACAGCATGAGCAGTGTAGCGAGCAGCGCGAGCAGGCTCTGGCTCGCCAGCAGGCGCTAGCGCGGCAGCGCGATACTTTGACGCAGTTGCAGCATCATTACGAGCAGCGCCAGTCTAGCTATGACTCCACACAGCAGCGATTGCAAGATCGCGAGCAGGAAGTGCTGGGGGCGCGCGCGGCGCAAGAGGCCGTGGAGCGCAGTCGCGCGGAATATGAACGCTATCAGCAAGCGGATGACGCGCTCAAGAGCCTGCGCCAGGATGAGCGACAGCGCAGCGAATTGCGGCAGCAGCAGGCAAAAAGCCACAACCTGCTCACGAAAATCCAGGCCAATAGTGCCAACTTGCAGGCGCGCCTCGATGACATCGCCCGCGCGCGCCAGCAGATCGTTGATCTCTCGCCGCTCGTCGAGCAGCAATACGATTTGGAGCAGCAGCGCGACGAATTGACGCGCCAGGCAGAACGGTATGACGCCATTGTCAAGGAGGGCAAGCGCGTGCGTCTGCAACTTGACGCCAGTATGCAGCAGCAGCAAGCAGCGCAGCAGCGCATTGCCGCGATCGAGCCGCTGCAACCGTTGGCCGCGCTGTTGCAAGAGCGCATAGAACTGCTGGCGAACTTGCGCGCCCAGGCCAACGAGCGCAGCAGCAAGCAGAAGCAATGGCAGGACAAGCGCAAAGAATTGCTTGCTAAACTGGAGGATCGCGAGACATCCGCCGCGCGCCTGCGCCAGGTCGAGGACACGATAGCGACCATCGAAGTACACCGCGCCGAGGCGGAGACGTTACCCGCGCTGCAACTCGACTACGATCAGATCACAGAGCAACGTTATCGACTGGAGAGCAGCATTGACGGCCACCGCAAATCGCGCAAGCAGTCGGCGGGTGGTCTCTGCCCGTTCTTGCACGAACCGTGCCAGAACATCAAGCAGCGCGGCCTGAACAGCCTGGAATCGTATTTTGACGGGCTGATCGCCGAAGATAAAGCCAGGCTGGAAGAGGTCAAAGGCCAGCAAGGCGATCTGAGCGAGCGGATGCGAGCTGTTACCAAATACGCGGCAGACCTGGGTACGCTGGGGCAGTCCGCCGGGCAGCGCGATCACCTCGCCGAGCATTTACAACGACTCGCGACCGAGATCACGCGCCTGGAACGCGAGAGTGCGGACCTGGCGCAAGACCTGGAAAGCCTCAAAGGCATTCAACAACAAATCGCGGAAGCCGAGCAAGCGCGCGGCGAGAGCCAGCAGGCCGATGAGCAGGTGCGTGGCCTGGATGGGCTGCACATACAGTTGCGACAGGCGCAGGAGACGAGCCAACAGTTTGATGAGCGTATTCAGGACTTGCGCCAGCAGGCCAAAGAGTTAAGCGGCAGTATCGAGCAACTGAAAGCGGTGAAGCAGGCGCTGACCGACCTCAGCGATCCGCGCGGGCAGACGAAAGCCTTGCGCGATAGGGTGCAGCAAGAACCGGCCATACAAGAGCAATTGCAAAGCGAGCGGCGAAAACAGGTGACTGCGGAGCAAGAGTTGCAGGCAATAGACGCGCAATTAGCTGTGTATACACAGCTTGATCAGCAGATCGGCCAGCAGGAAGCCGTGCTGCAACAAACGCGCGGCGGTTATCAGGCATATCTGGCGAACGAGCAGACGGCGCAATCGCTGCCACAGCGCGAGCAGGCATACCAGCAGATGGTGGAGGAAACAGCGCGAGCCGAAGCGGCCCTGCGCGCCGCGCAGCAGGCATACCAGGAGGCCAATGCCGTTTTCGATGCCACCGAACTGGAGGCCGTGACCACTGAAATCACGGCTTTGCACCAGGCTCTTAGTCAATTGAAAGAAGCGATCAGCAACATACAGAATCGCATTGCTGAGCTTGAGCAGCAGATCGAGCGCGCGGAGGCGTTGATGCGCGCATTGGAAGCAGCTCGCAAGGAAAAAGCCACGCTGGAAGACCTGGATAAGATGATGAGCCTGTTCCGCGGCCTGATCAAAGAGGCGGGTCCGCAGGTGCTGCACGCCATGCTGGCCGATATTTCCGCCGAGGCCAATCGCATTTTCGGCGAGGTTATGGGTGATCGCGCCGCGCAGCTTTCCTGGCAAAGCGAGTACGAGATTATTCTGCGCCGCCAGGGCGTCAATCGCACCTTCGCCCAGTTGAGTGGCGGCGAGCAGATGAGCGCGGCGCTGGCTGTGCGCCTGGCGCTGCTCAAGAAGCTTTCCGCGCTCAACATCGCCTTTTTCGATGAGCCGACGCAGAACATGGACGAACTGCGGCGCATGAACCTGGCCGAGCAGATCAGGCGCGTGCGCGGCTTCGATCAACTGATCGTCATCAGCCACGATGATACCTTTGAGCAGGGGCTGGATAGCATCATCCGCCTGAAGAAAGTGGATGGCGAGACGCGCCTGATCACCGACGACGAGGCGGCGGCTCAGGAGAGAGAGCGGGTGAACGTCTATGTTGCATAAAGGGAAATTGCTGGCGGCGCTGCAACTGAAAAGAGGGCAGTTTACGCTCTATGACGGTGCGTTCAGCGAGCAACTGCACGACTATCGTTACGCTTTGGAGACGCTGCATCGCCGCTACCCGTCGAGCCGCCATCTCGAAGACCACCTGCCGCCCGGCGACAGTCCGGCTTCCGCGGGGGCGCGGCCCAGCATCGAGTTTGATCGCTGGCTGGCTTCGGTCGATACGTCACTGCCCAAAGTCGCGCCGGTCTATACGTTCGGGCGCAGTTTCGCCAATCACGAGCAGGCGCGCCAGTGGGCCGAGTGCATCGAGGGCGTGACCACACTGGCCGTCGATGGCAGCCAGTTGCAGCCCTGGCGCGATGCCTCGATTCCCGTCGCGCTGGTGCAGGTCGGCTTCTTCGCCAATCCGCATGCCAGGGGCAAAGCTTACACCAAAGACGTGCGTATGGAGGTGCTGGCGCCTGACGAACTGATGGCGGAGTCGAACGTTGAGAATAGCGATCCGGACAGCTACCCGTACTCGGATATGCAGGTGACGCAGCGCCGCTACCTGCTTGAAGTGGAGACGCTCTGCGAGCAGATGGAGCAATATGCGCAGGCGCGCCGGACGAGCGATCCGGCGCACAGTCCTGTCGTTTTCTTCGATGGCTCGCTGATCGTCTCGTTTGCCGTCACCATGCCCAGTCCGTACCGCGAACGCTACATCAACGCGGCGGTCTCGCTGCTGCGCACATCGGAGCAGCAGCGCGTTCCCCTGATTGGTTACATCGATACGAGCTATGCCCGCGATATAATCACTATGCTGCGGCAACTCGACAGGATGCAGCCCCAGCCGACTTTGCGCGAGACGAGGCGCATTCACGACGCGCTGCTCTGGCAGAGCCACTTGCAATGGGGAGACCGCACGCCTGCCATGCTCTGCGCGCGCGGCGATATCCTGCAAGACTACGGGCCATACCGCGACAGCGTGGCCTTCTGCTATCTCAAGACGTCTTCTGATCGCCCGCCCGCGCGCCTGGAATTTCCGCGCTGGCTGCTCGATGACGGCCTGCTCGACGCCGTGCTGGACGTGGTGCGCGCCGAGGTGATCATCGGCGCGCAGGGTTATCCCTATGCCATCGAAACGGCGGATGCCGTCTCCGTCATCACCATGCAGGATCGCCAGGAATTCTACGGCACGTTCCAGGAATTCATCGAACGGCAGGGACTGAAATTCACCGTGTCAAAGAAGGCGCTCAGCAAGGGGTGGCGCAGGTAACAAGCTGACTCATTGTGAAAGTTCCTGGCGTACCTGCGCATAGCGACTGGCGAACTTTTGAGGGTCGAGATTGATATAAGGACGCTTGCCCATACGGGGTAATATTTCCTGGTACGCGGTATCTAGTTCATCTAATGTAATCAGCTTGTGCTGGAGAAGCAGTTTGACGTCGATGAGGTCACGATCGCTGCCGCGTGATATTTTGCTCAAAGCCAGGCTATAAAAGTCAAAGTAGAAAACATCGACGGAGCCATAGCGTCCGACGTATTTTGCCTGCGACATCCATTGTGAGGGCAAGGGAATAAAGTCTCCCGGAGAAGCAAACTCGACATTGATCTGTCGTTGCTGCACGATATGACGAATTGCCATGATCAGTTCATCTTCATCAGCAGCTTCTATTGCTACATTGATATCGAGGGTAGAGCCAGAGCGTATACCCATGTGAACCAGCGCGGCTCCGCCAGCCAGATATACTCGTCCTGGCTGATGGACGTTCTTGCCAATATCTTTTAGAAACTGTTCTATTTCTGTCCTGGTAACGCGCGGTCGCATACTCATTTCACTGCACTCCCGCTCTCCGTCATCTATTTCAGGTATTGTAGGCGTAATCAGTGTTTGATGATGGTGAACCTCTTCCTGTAGCAACAGGTGATCGATCTGGTTCTGCCAATCAACTATGAAATTCAAAGGCAAGCCGCGCCGCACCTGCTCTATTCCTTGTAGTGCCGCCAGTCCCACACTGCCATAGCCGCATCGTGGCGGCGGCAAATGCCGTTTTTCCCACATCAATGCAAAACGTTGCTCAAGGAAACCTGGTTGATGCCCAAGCGCCAGGGTCAAGCGGAACTTCCACACACGCTGCAAATAGAGCGTTGCCAGTAGCAGCGTGGCGATCTGGTCGGCCACAACAGGTTTGTTTGTTTGATAGGCTTCGAGAGCAGCATCGGCCAATTCAGGATGGAGCAGGTAAAGGGCAATGCTCGCGTCGCGTATACGCGGATATTTGCACTGTGCAAGTTCCTCTATCAGTTGGACAGGAGACAACGCGGGCAAACGCCCTCGTGGCGAGGAGGGACTGACCAGATAGCTTACACCCCATTTACGCAAGATGCAAATTAAGCGATCCGGATTTTCGCGATATGACGATGGTTCTTGACGACGAAATGCAACACTCATATATACACCTGCCCTGATAACGGATATCCGCTGAACTCCTCACTCATTGTAGCATAGAAGATGGATCGTAGTAATCTGGATGCTCCCAGTGTGTGATATACTGTCACGTACATATCGTATAGGCGACCGTCGTAGTCATTCGACAGAAGAATACCAGTCTAAATTATGTCACGAGCAAGCAATTACACCTTTACCTGTCCTTGTGGACAGACGTTTGAAAGTCAAATCTACGAATACGTCAACACGGAGCAAGACCCGCGTTTGCAATATACCATCCTGGCGGGTCTGTTCAATACCCCGTCGTGTCCGAATTGCGGGCGGCGCGCGGCGCTTTCTAACCCGTTCATCTACTCCGACCCGGAGCATGGCCTGCTGGCTTATGTGCATCCCTCGGCGGAACTGCCGGAAGAAGCGAAGGATGTCATCCTGGAAGAGTTACGCGCGTTGTACCTGGATATCGAGGAAAAGCGCGTCAGGCAGGGACAAGGCGATGAACTGCCTCTGTTGCAAATTGTTTTTGGCATTGACCAACTGATTGAATTGATCAATGCTCACCTGGAGCCGGACGAGCGACTGGGCAAGCTCGCACTCAGTACGCAGAGCGCGAGCGAGGCTGAGCGCGGACGCCTGCTCGATATCGCGCGCAAACTGGCCTCGGAGATGCAGTGCCTGGTGGACGTGGAAGATTACCCGGACGAGTATACCGTCTGGATGTATGGTTCGCGCCGCCGGATCGGAGCCTTGATGCGCGATCTGGCCCCACGCGGCATGTAAGAGGTCAGCAATGTGGTGCGGAGTAGAAATGTGGCGGCGCAATTGATTGCGCCAGTAGGGCCGATTGATCGCGCCCGTGGCCGATTCTGGCGAAATCAATTGCGCCGCCACATTTCTACTCCGCACCACATCGGGATTATCCTGATTATGGAGGATACGAATGATTACGGTTGGCGTCTTGACGATCAGCGATAGCGGCGCGAAAGGCGAGCGCGTCGATAGCAGCGGCGAAAACATTCGCGCCATGATGGCACAGTTGCCGGGCGCGGTGATCAGCGCCGGGGCCATTATCCCCGATGAGCGCGACCTGATCGCGGCCACGCTGCGCGAGTGGAGCGACGAGAAACGCCTGAACCTCGTCCTGACCACGGGCGGCACGGGTCTTGCCCCGCGTGATGTGACGCCCGAAGCCACGCTCGCCGTGATCGACCGCGCCGCGCCCGGCATTGCCGAGGCGATGCGCGCCGTGAGCATCCAGCACACGCCGTATGGGATGCTCTCGCGCGCCGTGGCCGGTACGCGCGGCCGCACGCTGATCATCAACCTGCCGGGCAGTCCCAAAGCCGTCAAAGAATGTCTGGAATACATCCTGCCCGTGCTGCCTCACGCTATCAATCTGCTCACTGAAGGGCCGCGCGAACATTGATCTATCAGGGCCACACCGATCATGTCTTTGCCGTGGCGTGGTCTCCCGATGGCCGCTACGTCGCCTCGGCCTCGCGCGATACCTCCGTTCACGTCTGGCGGGCCGTCGATGGGCAACTTATCACGCTCTATCGCGGCCATGATCATCCCGTTCTCTCTGTGGCGTGGTCGCGTGACGGCGCGTGCCTCGCCTCCGGCTGTACGGCAGGGCTGGTGCAGGTGTGGAAGCCGTTTACGGGCGAGACCACGCTGACGTATCGCGGGCATGTGCGCTTTGTGCGCAGCGTGGCATGGTCGCCGGACGACCGCTACATCGCTTCGGGCGGCGATTATGGCGATAGCACTGTGCAGGTATGGGAGACGGCCACCGGCCAATCTCTCTTCAGGCGTGACCAGCAATATCGCATCTTCGCGGTATGCTGGTCACTAGACGGCGGGCGTGTAGCCTCGGCCAGCTTCGACGGCAGCGCGCAGGTCTGGGACGCTTTCGATGGCGGCCACACGCTCGTCTATCAAGAACACCACGGGCCGCTCTACGCGCTGGATTGGTCTCGTGATGGGCGCTATCTGGCCTCGGCGGGAGAAGATGCGACCGCGCGCGTGTGGAGCGCCGCGACGGGAGAAACGGCGCAGATATATCGAGGGCATAAGCGCCCCTTAAAGGCGCTGGCCTGGTCGCCGGACAACCGTACACTCGCGTCAGGCGGCGATGATAGCACGATGCAGGTGTGGGATGCTTTCACCGGTCAGATACGTGAGGGGTATGACTATAGCGGTCACGCGGCCTGGATTCGCGCCCTGGCCTGGTCGCCGGATGGGCAGCACCTGGCGGCGGCGAGCAACCGGCGCGTCGTCGTGATAGA
>DATLSW010000437.1:0-5095 GCA_035533955.1 Ktedonobacteraceae bacterium
TCCATTTCATCTCCAGGATTGCCGCCGTCTCCACTGCCGCCGTCAAAGGCAGACTCGTCGCGGCTCCGGCTGGGGTTCATGGCTCTGATCGTGTGCGGCATCGTGGCGCTCATTTTCGCCACCAGCCTGTCAACGGGTTGGTTTCAGCGGCTGGCGGCAATTATCAATCCACCGGCCACACCGCTTACCATTACGACGCTCGCTATCCAACGCAGCGCGCCTTACGCGGGCCTGGACTATACCCTGGTAAACGCGCAATCAGCCTCGTCGTTCCCTGATGATCCTATTCATTCGGGCGTAGCCGTGGTGCGCCTCAATCTCACTGTCGCCAATCACACAACCAGCCCGGCCAGCGTCCTCTACTACGACGCGGCGCGCCTGATCGTTCCCAAACTTGCTCCCATTGCGCCCTCGAATGTGACGCTCTCTGCTGATCCCGCGCCGGGAACAAGCCAGAGCGGGTGGATCGATTTCGCCGTCTCGCAGCCAGTCCAGTTGACCGCGCTCGCGCTGCAACTGGGTTCGCTGTCCCAGCGTGAATCGCTGGTCACGATCCCTTTCACCGGCTCCTTTGATCCAGCGCATTACGCGGATAGGAACGTTCGTGAATCGCTTACTATCAATTATTACTTCCCCTATTACGCGCCGCACCTGCTGTATTACCACCTCACGGCGGTCGAGGTACGTTATGACTACAATGGCAGTCAGGTCAAAGCAGGGCAGCAGTTCTATGTTCTCGATTTCCAGGTAGATAACCCCAACGGTTTTAATGTGTCGCCCGGCTATGGCTATGACTATATCCGCGTCGTCATCGGCGGCTCGCCGCGCCCGCCCGTCGATAGCACGTTGCCCTATGGTTTCAATGGCGGCGCGCATCATGTTTCCGGGCATGTCGCGTTTTCCGCCCCCGCGGGCTTGCACTCGCTCGTCGTCGAATTACTGGTGCAATACGGCAACGGCGGCAGCTATTCCACCGTGCGTCTATAATTGGCGCTCGCGTGACCTTGCTGATCCAACTGAAGCGTTAGCTCTGGAGTGTTTGCTGAATCAGGGTATCAACTACGGCAATGTTTCCGACCAATTCCTGTGGGATAGAGTAGCGGGCTTTCAGGTAGGCGACGCTGGCATAACTTACCCATACCTGACCATTCTCACTTTGCCAGACGAGTACTTTGAGGGGCAGATCAAGTGCGAGGAGCGGGGAAGCAATCATCAGTGGAGTGCCACCTTTCGGATTGCCAAAGATCAGCACATGGGCCTCATGCATCTTGAGGCCGACTCGTCTCGCTTCACCACTATGGTCAATATGGGCAAAGAGGCTCATATTCCGGCTGTGTATTGCCTCCTGGAGATGTTCTAATGTCTCCTCCACAGAAAACGGGCTGGGCCTGGTCAGAATTCCCTCGACCGAGGGCAGGGTTCCAGACTTCGTTGGATCGTTCATGTTTCTCACGTATCTCCTTTACTGACGAAGGCAGTGTCGCAATGAAGGATGTGAACCAATTGGGGCGGTTGGTTCACATCCATTCTTCCATCTCTACGAGCGGATAAAGGCCAGCACTTCGTCGCGCTTCTCTTCCAGGAGGGCGCGGGTATTGGCTTCGACGTTCAGGCGCAGCAGCGGCTCTGTGTTGGATGGGCGCACGTTGAACCACCAGTCGCCTTGATCGACGGTCAGGCCGTCCAGGTGATCGATGAGGTGCGCGCCCGCGCCGAAACGCTCTTCCAGCGCGTGCAGTTTGTCCGATACGTCGCTGACCTTGCTATTGATCTCGCCGCTGCGGAAGCCGGAGTCGAGCGGAGCGAGAATGGCTGAAAGCGGCTTGTTTTCCACTGAGACCAGTTCGAGCAGGATCAGGAAGGCGATCAGACCGGAGTCGGCAAACCAGTTGTCGCGAAAGTAGAAATGGCCGGAATGCTCGCCGCCGAAAATGGCGTCGCGCTTGCGCATCTCCGCCTTGATGAACGAATGGCCGACGCGCGTTCTGACGGCATGGCCGCCCAGGCGTTCGATCAGCGCGGGAACGCTCTTGGAGACGATCAGGTTATAAAGAATGGTCGATCCCGGCTGTTTGCGCAGCAGGCTTTGCGAGACGGCGGCAATTACCATCGAGCTATCGACGAGGTTGCCAAGTTCGTCTACGGCGAACATGCGGTCAGCATCGCCGTCGAAGGCCGCGCCCATGTCCGCCTGAACCTCGCGCACCTTGTTCTGTGCGTCAACCATGTTTTGCGGCTCAATCGGGCTGGCCTGATGGTGGGGAAAACTACCGTCCAGCTCGAAGTAGAGCGGAACCAACTCGCAGGGCAGGCGCTGGAAGACGCGCGGCACGATCATCCCGGCCATGCCGTTGCCCGCGTCGATCACCACCTTGAGCGGTTTGATCTTGTTGATGTCGATGAACGAGAGGACGTGATTGATATAAGCTTCGGTCACGTCGCGCTGTGTGACCTGACCTTTGCGCGTTGGTTCCGCGAAATGGCCGCTCACAGCCAGATCGCGAATATCAGCCAGCCCTGTTTCTTCACTGATGGGCGCGGCCTGGGCGCGGCAGAACTTCATACCGTTATATTGTGCCGGGTTGTGCGAGGCCGTGATCATAACGCCTGCCGAGAAATTGAATTTGCCCACCGCGAAGTACAGCCCGTCGGTCGTGTTCATGCCCAGGTCGATGGCATTGACGCCCTGGTCGGTGATGCCGCGGATCAGCGCCGCCGCCAGTTGTGGCGACGAAACACGCATGTCGCGGCTGACCGCGATCTCCGGCACATCGAGATATTGCGCGGCGGCGCGCCCGATGCGGTAGGCCACCTCGTCGGTTAGAGTATCGCCATAGATACCACGAATATCGTAGGCGCTGAAAATGTCTGGATTGACAACGGTTTGTGAATCATGGGTAGTCATCTTGCCAAAAAATCCTTCCTCTGCTTGCGAATTTCCAACAAAACCCAGGGAACGCCGGTGTTGCGTGGATCGTAGATGGGGCCGACTTCGATGAAGCCAGCCTTGGCAAAGGCGCGGCGCGCGGGCAGATTGGCGGCGGCGGTCTCCGCGTAGGCGCGCGTGAGGCCGGGCTGATTGAAGAGATAGCTTACCAGAGTACGAATGGCTTCCGGTCCATAGCCCTTGCCCCAGCGGGATCGCTCGCCCAGACCCAACCCCACTTCTGTCTGACCAGATTTGTAGTCAATATTAAAGTAGGTGATCGTGCCGATAGGGAGATGCTGTTCATCTTCGATGATGAACCAGAATTGCCTTCCATTGCCTCGCATATAGTTGCGCTCAAAAATGGGCAGAAAATCCGCTATCGTGTGCGAATACGGGCGATGCGGGTCGTAACGCCACACGTCATCGTCACGCTCCCAGTTGAACACTTTGATAGCATCTTCCATGGTTGGGCGGCGTAAAGACACTCGTTCAACATGCAAGGGCAAAAATTGCGCCTGCCCCGCCCTCTGATTACGTTGCGTTTCCGTCATAGCAAACCTGTTTCATGTGCAAAACTTGTACCTGCGGCCAGGCGTTCGACATGGAAAGCCTCGGCCAACGTCTGGCCCAGGTCGGCGAAGGTTGAGCGCACGCCGACATTGACGTTTGGGCGCACTGGAGCGCCATAGGCCAGCATGGGGACGTGTTCGCGGGTGTGGTCGCTACCGCGATAGGTGGGATCTACGCCGTGATCGCCGGTGAAGAAGATGGCGTCGCCCGGTTGCATGACCGGCATCACTTGCCCAAACCATGCATCGACGTCGCGCAGCGCCTGCGCGTAGCCCTGACTGTCGCGGCGATGTCCCCACAGCATATCGAACTCTACCAGATTAACGAAGAGCAGGCCGCTAAAGTCGCGCTCTAGCCAGTGCAGCGTCGCCGCCATGCCATCGCGGTTCGTCTCGGTATGATCGCGCTGCGTCAGGCCGCGCCCGGCGAAAAGATCTTCGATTTTGCCCAGGCCGATCACATCTTTTCCATCTGCTTTCAGTAGATCAAGCAGCGTCGTACCCGTCGGCGCCAGCGAGAAATCGCGGCGATGCTCCGTGCGCGTAAAATGGCCCGGTGTGCCGATGAACGGACGCGCGATCACACGCCCCACAGCGTTCTCCCCTGTGAGCATAGCACGGGCGATATGGCAGATATGATACAGTTCCTCCAGCGGGATCACGTCCTGGTGCGCGGCAACCTGAAACACGCTGTCAGCCGAAGTGTAAACGATGGGAAAGCCGGTGCGCAGGTGCTTCTCACCGAGTTCTTTGATGATCTCGGTTCCCGACGCAGGTTTGTTGCCGATGACGTTGCGCCCGATAGCCTGCTCATAGGCCGCGATCAGGTCGGGTGGGAAGCCGTGCGGGTAGGTCGGCAGCGGTTTCCGCAAGACAACGCCGGTCATTTCCCAATGGCCCGTTGTGCTGTCTTTGCCCGCGCCCATCTCTCTCATGCGCCCATACGCGCCCAGGACATGTTCGACTGGCGGCGTACCCAGAATAGACGTGATGTTGCCGATGCCGATACGTCCCAGATTGGGCAGCGCTAGACCGCCGACGGCCTGGGCGCAATGTTCCAGCGAACTTGCTCCCACGTCACCGTAGGCCGCCGCGTCGGGATTCTCGCCGACTCCGACGCCGTCGAGAACCACTAAAATAGCCCGTTTTAGTGCTGTCATAGGCTTATTATCCTCGTCGTCGCAAGCGCCGCGTGTCGCGGTAACGGATCGCCAATCAGCGGCAGCGCGTAGTCGTAGAATGCCGCTGTCACCATCGTTTTGTCCTGGTTCAAGTACGCTTCCGGCATTATGCGCTGCTCGTTGGCGACGCGCTCCAACGACACCAGGTCTGTCGTACAATGATACTCTGGCTCAGTCTGTCGTACCAGCGTGACCATCTTATCGTGTTCGCCGCTGAGTAGCGCGCGCACGCCCATCTGCCCGACCAGATAGGCTTCCTCCCGGTCTGTGCGAGAAATGCTGTTTGAGGCCATACGCTGCAAGTCGCCCGGCTTGTCGAAACGCGCGCGCACGTTCATTTGCTTCATGACGATATCTACCAGGTATTGCGCGGCCCCGCTCAGCAAAGGATGCTGGAAAGCGTCCGCGCCCACCTG
>DATLSW010000438.1:0-4836 GCA_035533955.1 Ktedonobacteraceae bacterium
TCCAGGTACAAATAGGCCGCGATCAGGTTGGCGAAGATCAAGGCTTCGGAGGCGATGAAAAACATCATGCCCCACCAGTTGATACTGCGCCCGCCTCCTTCATGTTCATGTTCGGCAGCCATTGGTTCAGCGTGAACAGAACTCATATTTGTTTGCTCCCTCTATCAATCACTGGCGTTCGAGGCTCCAGCCGATAACGCAGGCTATTGTCAAAACGATGCCAATCCCACACAAAACGGGATAGGTGATGAAACCGATCAGCATGACCATGAGCGAGGCGGCCAGCGCGAAAGGCCACGGGCTGGGGTGTGGCTTCAACGCCTCCACCTGAGCCAGCCTGCGCGCTTTTCTGCTGCTTGCCGGTTGCTCCGGCGACGGCTCTGGCCGCTGTTGCGCCTGCTCTTCAAGCATCATGCACCTCATTTCTAGTGATGGCTAGTGCGTTCCCATTTTCCAGTCGGCAATCTCAGGGTTCTTCTTGTCATAAAAAGGACGGCGGCTGCGCACGACAGGCAGGGACGGGAAGTTGTACACCGGCGGCGGCGAAGTCGTATCCCACTCCAGCGTAAAGGCATCCCACGGATCATTGCCGGAGGGCTGGCCGCTGCGCAGGCTCAAGATGAAGTTGAACAGGAAGACCAGGACACCCGTCGCGATGACAAACGCTCCAATGGTAGCGAGCAAGTTATCGAGGCTCCAGCCGAGGCCGCTCGGATACGTATAAATGCGGCGCGGCATCCCCATCAGGCCCAGCAGGTGCATAGGGAAGAACGTCAGGTTCACGCCGACCAGGAACAGCCAGAACTGCAACTGGCCCAGTCGCTCATTCAATATTTTGCCCGTCATCTTGGGGAACCAGTAATAGATGCCCGCGAAGATGCCGAAGACGCTGCCGCCGAACAGCACGTAGTGCAGATGCGCCACGACAAAGTAGCTATCCGTGACCTGATAGTCGAACGGCACGACCGCCAGCGCGACGCCGTTGAGGCCGCCGATCAGGAACATAGCGACAAAACCAATGGCGAAAAGCATCGGCACTTTGAGAACCAGCTTGCCGCCCCACATGGTGGCGCACCAGTTGAAGACCTTCACCGCCGTCGGAATGGCAATCAGCGTCGTGCTGGTGGCGAAGAACGCTTGCGCGATGGGCGGCAGGCCCACGGCGAACATATGGTGCGCCCATACGGTGAAGCTCAAGAAGCCGATGGCGACGCCCGACCAGGCCACGAATGTATAGCCAAAGAGCGGCTTGCGCGAAAAGACCGGGATGATCTCTGAGACCATGCCAAAGACCGGCAATATCAGAATGTACACCTCTGGATGGCCGAACGACCAGAACAGGTGCTGCCACAGCAGCGGGTCGCCGCCATAGGCCGCCTGGTAGAAATGGGTTCCCAGGTGACGATCAAGCAGCAGCAGGATGCTGGCCGCCGACAGGCTCGGCAGGGCAAAGAGCAGTAGGAACGACGTTACCAACGTCATCCAGACGAAGAGCGGCATCCGGTTGAGCGTCATGCCCGGCGCGCGCAGCCGTAAAATAGTAACCACGAAATTGACCGCGCCCGCGATTGAGGCGACACCGAGCAGCAGGACGCCGAGCGCCCAGAAGTCGGCGTTAGGGCCAGGAGTACAGGTGACAGCCGTCGCGCCGCAGCCGCTGGTCATTTCGCTCAAAGGCGCGTAGTTGAACCAGCCACCATTGGGGGCCGCGTTAAAGAGAAAGCTCGAGGTCAGGAAAATGCCGCCGAAGAGCAGCACCCAATAGCCAAAAGCGTTCAGGCGTGGGAAGGCCATGTCGCGCGCGCCGATCATGAGCGGAGCGATGTAGTTACCGAAACCGGTCAGCATCGGCATCACGAAGAGGAAGATCATCGTCGTGCCGTGCATGGTAAACACCTGGTTGTATATCTCCGGGCTGAGTACCTTCCCGTTCGGCTCGGCCAACTGCGTGCGGATCAGCAACGCCTCGGTTCCCCCCACCAGGAAGAAGAAAAAGGCCGTCACAATGTACATGATGCCGATTTTCTTGTGGTCGGTCGTCATGACCCACTGGCCGAGATAGGTCTCGCTAAAACGCTTGCGGCGTTCTACGCTGACACCCTCAACAACTGTGCGGGTTGCCATAAGCAAATCCTCCAAATATCCAAACCCATAGGGCGCTTTAGCGCGCCCGTAGAGGGCAACGGCTTGTTCCTAAATGGGCGCGCTAAAGCGGCCCCTACGGGTACAACAGCCTAGTGTAGCGTTTGCAAGAACGCAATCAGTTCAGTAATTTGTTGGGGCGAAAGCGACGGGATCACCATATCATTGCCGGGCTTGACCGCCTGCGGACCCAGGAGCCACTGGTAGAGACCGCAGGTAGACGGGCTGGCAACCTGGCCGTTGACGATCTGACAGGCCGGATCATTGGCCCAGTCATACTGGTGAATATCGGTAGTTGACAGGATGCCGCCCGCGATCAGGTGACGACTGGCGAAGTGCGTCAGGTTCGGCCCGATAAGATTTGCTGACGCCTGGTAGCTGTTCACATCGACGCCGACAATGCCGTGGCAGCCGGAGCAGGTACCCGCGCCCTTGAAGAGAGCCAGACCCTGAGCCGCCAGCCCGCTCGCCGAAGCCGAGGCCGCCTGCTGCTGCTGGCTCAACCAGGTCGCATAATCAGTGGACGACAACACCACCACATCGAAGTCCATGTGCGCGTGCTGCGTGCCGCAGAACTCGGCGCATTCGCCGCGATAGATGCCGGTCGTATCGGCCTTGAACCACATCGTGTTGTTGTGGCCGGGGATATCGTCGGTCTTCCCGGTCAACTGCGGAATCCAGAAGCTGTGGATCACGTTGGTGGATACGAGGTCAACCTGCACCACCGTGTTCACCGGCACATACAGGCTATCCGCAGTAATGACGTTGCCGTCGTTGGGATAATCGAACTCCCACCACCACTGGTGGCCGACGGCCCTGACGGTGACATGATTGCCCGCGGGCTGCGCCAGCCCAAACATGGTGCGGATGGTCACGGCCAGCACAAGGAACAGGAAAATGGATGGCACAATCGTCCAACCGATCTCCAGCGCGTTATTGCCCTGCGTCTGCTTAGGTTCGGGCGAATTTGGCCGCGCGTGAAAGCGTACCACGTTGAGAATGATCCATCCCTCGACAACGACAAAAACGATACAGGCCACAATCAAGATGAACCAGAACAGGTTCGCTTCCTGGCCGGCCACCGGCCCGGCTGTATTCAGAATGCTTGGCGTATTGCCCGTGTCGCACGCGGCAAACAGGAGCGAAAATAACGCTACTACCGAGAATAGCGTACCCCAGCGTTTCATGTGACGAAATTTCGGCATCCTCACAGTGCTTCTCCTACAAAATAGTAGAGGCGCAATACCTTGCACCCACCCATCGCGTCTAGAATAGGATGCAGAGCGCGACAGGTAAAACCATGTCTATGATGGCAGAATACGACTAGTTTCCCACCTACTATACCAACCGCTCCTCTCACATGGCTTGCAGTTCGTCAGCATCGCCTTACAATGGCCTGAACGGAAAACCACATCTTGACAAACAAATTCATATATTTTATTATTATTACACGATCAAGGAAATTTGAAAGATAGAGGTTGTTCGATGCTTGAATCCTACGAGATCAATACGCTGGAGCAATTACGCGCCGTTGCCGACACCTTGCGCATCCGCATCATCGATCTGCTGATCGATCACCCCATGACGGTGACGCAGTTGGGGAACGCGCTTGGCCTTGCCCCGGCCAAAATTCACTACCATGTGCGCGAGTTGGAGAAAGTTGGCCTGCTGGAACTGGTAGAGAAACGCGAGAAGGGCGGCGTGCTTGAGAAATATTACCAGCCCATCGCCAGAGACTTTTCCGTCTCCAAAGAGCTGTTCCTGACAGCGCCGCATGACGATTCGCTTGCAGCATTAGGCGCTTTTATCGATCAGATCAAAGATGATTTCCTACGCGCCATGCGCGCCGCGTTGGAACGCAAGGACGAGCATCCGTTGATCAGTCTTGGCGGATATCGCCTGTATGTCACGCGGGAGGAACACAGGCAGGTCTTCGACCAGATCATCGCGCTGTTGAAGCAGTATGAGAATCCGCGCGGCATCGATGGCGAACAGGATGTTGGCATAACCGTCATCGCTTATGCGCAAGCAGACGCGCAGCAGCAGCCAGCGCCCGCCGGGGCGATCACCTCGAAGAATGCCTGGGTTGTCGGCGCGCTGAATTATGACCGGCAACAACTGGAAAAAATTGTCGCTGAGGGCCAGCGTTTGAACGTCAACGTCACCGGCATCTGCACCTTCGCCAGCGACATCAGCGCCGATCTGGCCGATCGCGCCATCGAAAAATTTACCTTGATCGGCCAGCTACAAGCTCCGCCCGAAGTGCGCGCCGTGCTGATGAAGAAACGCTAACGACTCGCGGGAAATATATGATAGATACAAGGAGCAAACGTCTATGTCCGCCAGAACACCGTCATCGCCCCTGGCGCTCAACAATGATGAGTCGCCTGTGATTACCGGCCCGGAGGCATTGCCGCGCGGGCGCGGCCCGCTGCTCAACCGCAACTATGCCTTCCTGGCGATAGGACAGGCCATCTCCAATGTCGGCGACTTCGTCTATTCGACCACGCTGCTGGTGTGGGTCTTCGCGCTGACGCACTCGGCGGCGGCGGTAAGCGGCATCCTGATCGCGCAATACACGCCCATCTTCTTGCTCAGTCCGGTGGCCGGCGTCTTCGTTGATCGCTGGAACCGCCGCACGACGATGATCGTTTCCGACCTGACGCGCGCCGCCATCGCTCTGCTGCCCTTCAT
>DATLSW010000439.1:0-3676 GCA_035533955.1 Ktedonobacteraceae bacterium
GCTACAATCCTCATCGAAAGTACCCGCTGGTACTCGTATTAGACGGCAGCGGTGAGAGAAGTAAGCCGAACTATACGAATGCCCAGAATGAATATGTGATATTGACGAATGGCTATGTCAATGTGTGGAGCGGAGATTTCCAGGGGAAAGAAAACCCTCATATTCAGCAGCGCTGGCCGTCTTTCGTGGTTGTTCCACAACTCACCATTTCCCAGAAATGGGTCAATATTCCTACATTTCACACAGGATCATACAAACAACCCGCTCAACCCGCCGCTCCTCTCTTGCTCGCGAAAGAGTTGGTAAGCTCGCTTCAGCGCCAGTTTGCTGGCATTGATGCCAACCGCCTGTATGTTACCGGCATCTCCATGGGCGCCTTTGGCGTTTGGGATGCGATTGAGCGCTGGCCTACTTACTTCGCGGCTGCGATTCCCGTTTCCGGGGCTGGCGATCCCTCGAAAGCGGCCGTTTTGAAAAACATGCCGATCTGGGACTTTCATGGCTCGAAAGATCCTACCGTGCCGGTGTCGGGTTCGAGCGGCATGATCGCGGCCATCCAGGCCGCGGGCGGACATCCTCGCTACACAGAATTTTTGGGCGCACCGCATCAAATCTGGCCCTTTGTCTATTCCTATACGTTGCCCGGCGTGAAAATGCGATGGCATGTTACAGGCTTGTACACCTGGCTCTTTGCTCAGCACAAGTAGGGGCGAGGGCTTGCCCCGCCCTGGCTCAGCACAAGTGGGCTTGCCCCGCCCTGGCGAGTAACACAAGCCCAAACGCCGTTTTTGGGCGAGGCAAGCCCTCGCCCCTACGGGTTTCAGCCGTTTTTTCCTGAAAGGACGTAGACTCTATAGCTTGCAAGGGCTATACGCTCTCCTCAAACTATGCTATCATAGAGGCCATGAACCAGGGCGAGGACATTCAGGAACTTTATGCCGTTGTACGCGGGAGCGTCCAGGGCGTCGGCTTCCGCTATTTTGTGGTGCGCAAAGCCGCGGCGCTGGGTCTGCGCGGCTTCGCTCGCAATACGGAGAATGGCGATGTCGAAGTCGTGGCGCAGGGAGCGCGTCCCACGCTCGAACGCCTGCTGACCGCGCTCTGGCGCGGCCCATCCGCCGCCTCGGTAAGTGAAGTGCGAACGACATGGCAGTCGCCTACCGAACACTTGAGCGGCTTTCACGTTCGCTGGTAGTCTGGTAACAATACGTCGCTAATGACGCAAATAGATAATGAAGAGGATAATGATGATTGATCGCGAAATGGTAAGGCATGTGGCAAAGCTGGCGCGGCTGGGCATGACGGAAGATGAGCTTGACGTCTTTGGCAGCCAGCTTTCGGTCATTCTGGAAAATATCGCCATTCTGCGCGAGGCCGATGTGAGCGGCGTCTCACCCACCAGCCATGCCTCGCGCCTCACCAGCGTTATGCGCGCCGACGAAGTCCAGCCATCGTATCCGCCAGCGGAACTGCTGGCGAATGCACCTGACCAGGAAAACAATTGCCTGAAAGTCAATGCCGTGCTGGAGGAATCATAAATTATGCCTGAACTCTATCAACTCACTATTGCCGAAGCGGGCGAAATGCTGCGACGGCGCGCAATCTCTTCTGTTGAGCTGACGAATGCTTACCTGGATCGCATTCGCGCGGTCGAAGGCCAGGTCAAGGCATACACGCTCGTCACCGATGATCTCGCCTTGCGGCAAGCTGCGGAGGCCGACCGCCGTTTTGCTGATGGCGCGACTGTTTCGCCGCTCACCGGCATCCCGCTTGCTATCAAAGATGTGATCAGTACAAAGGGCGTGCGCACCACCTGCGGTTCGCGGATGCTCGAAAACTTCGTGCCGCCCTACGATGCTACCGTCATGGAACGCCTCAACGCGGCGGGCGCGGTCATGCTTGGCAAGACCAATATGGACGAGTTCGCGATGGGATCATCGACGGAACATTCGGCCTTCTTCCCGACGCATAATCCGTGGGATCTGGAGCGCGCGCCCGGCGGCAGCAGCGGCGGTTCGGCGGCGGCGGTCGCGGCGGCCATGGCGATGGGCGCGCTCGGCAGCGACACCGGCGGCTCGATTCGCCAACCCGGATCGCTCTGCGGCGTGGTTGGCTTCAAGCCGACCTATGGCCGCGTCTCGCGCTTCGGCCTCGTCGCCTTCGCCTCGTCGCTCGACCAGATCGGTCCCTTCACGCACACGGCCCGCGACGCGGCGCTCTTGCTGCAAGGCATCGCCGGTCCCGACTCGCGCGACTCGACCAGTTCCCCCTCTGCTGTACCCGATTACAGCGCGCATCTCGCAAACAGCATCAAAGGCTTGCGCGTCGGCATCCCAGTTGAATACTGGGTCGAGGGGACGCAGCCCGGCGTCACCACAGCGGTGCGCGCGGCGATTGACGTGCTGCGCGATCTGGGCGCGCAGGTCAGCGAGACCTCGCTGCCGTCCACGCGCTATGGCGTCGCCGCCTACTACATCATCGCCCCGGCTGAGGCCAGCGCCAACCTCGCCCGTTTCGACGGCGTCAAATACGGCTACTCGTATCGCGACACAGACGATATGTGGGAGGCTTTGGAGAAGACGCGGCAATATGGCTTCGGCCAGGAGGTCAAGCGGCGCATTATGCTAGGTACATACGCGCTCTCGTCCGGCTACTACGATGCCTACTATAAGCAAGCCGAGAAGGTGCGCGCCCTCATCACGCGGGATTTTGAGCGCGCCTTCGCGCAGTTCGACGTGCTGGTCAGTCCGACCTCGCCGACGGTGGCCTTCAAGATCGGTGAGATCTCCGATCCGTATCAGATGTATCTCAACGACGTCTTTACCATTCCGGCAAACCTGGCGGGTATCTGCGGCGTCTCCGTCCCCGCTGGTTTCAGCGACGGCCTGCCCGTTGGCATGCAACTGCTGGGCAATGCCTTTGCCGAAGACACGATCCTGCGTGCAGCCAATGCTTACCAAAGCGTGACCGATTATCACAGGCAATGGCCGAAGGCGCTGGCGCGAGTATAACGGCAGTGGTTCTGCTATCCACAGCCTGCAAGTTGTGGATAACAGAACCATAGAGCTATAGGTGGTTACAGATTCTTCATGATACGTCGTATAATCGCTATTGTTCTGATCATTCTCGCGGCCATCATCGCCAGCGCGACGCTGTTTGTGGCCTTCACGCCCGGAGGGCAGCAGGCGCTGGCAGGATTCGCGCAAGAGGCGACTCCCACGCCGACAGTGACGCCGCTCCCGCCGCAGCCCGCGCCCAAACCGACGCCCGTCCTCACCGTCACCGGGAAACCGTCGAAGATTGCGGCTCAATCTGCCTATCTGCTCGATGCAAAAACGGGCAGCACGCTGTTTGATCAGAATGGCGAGACGCCGCGCCCGATGGCGAGTACTACCAAGATCATGACGGCAGTGATCGCCATCCAGTCAGGCGACCTCAATATGCTCGTCACCGTCCACCAGAATGCTATCAATGAGGTGCAAAATAACGGCGGCAGCAGCGCCTTCCTGGTCGTTGGCGATCAAATCCCACTCAAAGCTTTGCTCTACGGCCTCATGCTGCCGTCGGGCGACGACGCCGCCATCGCCATCGCAGGCGCTCTGGCCGGTTCACCGGCTAACTTCGTCAACATCATGAACATCTACGCCTACCGCCTGCGCCTCTACCAGACGCACTA
>DATLSW010000440.1:0-13540 GCA_035533955.1 Ktedonobacteraceae bacterium
CTCCACCGCCGTGCGCGGCGCCTCGTACTGCACCCCCATCACCCGCTTGCTCTCCCCTGGCTCCGGCAACCTCTCCCGATCCACCTTCCCGTTCGCCGTCAACGGCAACCTCTCCATCTCCACATACACCGTCGGTACCATGTAGTCCGGCAAGACCTCGCGCAGCCCTCGCTGCACTTCCTCTCCTCCCACCTCCTCTCCCGCTTCCCACACCACATACCCCACCAGCTTCTGCTGCCCTCCCGCCTCCCCTCGCGCCACCACCACACACTCCTTCACCCCCCGCTGCTGCCTCAACGCGCTCTCCACCTCTCCCAACTCGATGCGATATCCTCGCACTTTCACCTGCTGATCCACTCGTCCCAGAAACTCGATGATCCCTTCTCCCACGTACCGGCCCACGTCTCCCGTCCGGTACAACCTCCCTCCACTCTCTTCCCCAAAGGCATCCGGCACAAACACTTCCGCCGTGCGCGCCGCCTCTCCCACGTAGCCCCGCCCTACTCCTCTGCCCCCCACGTACAACTCTCCCACCGCGCCACGCGGCATCGGCTCTAACTGCCGGTTCAGCACGTACAGGCGCAACTGCGGGATGGGAACCCCGATGGGCATGGTTCCCCGCTCCCCGCCTGGCTCCTGCTCGATCACGTAATGCGTGACGTCGTCGGAGCATTCTGTCGGCCCGTAGGCGTTGAGCAACGGAATACCTGGGTAGAGCCTGAGCCAGCGCTGGCACAACTCTGCCGGCAACGCCTCTCCCGTCGGAATCAACCAGCGCAGCTTCGGCAACACCGCTGGCTCGTCCTGCCGTCCCTCCACGCTCTCCAGCAACGCGCGCAGCAGCGACGGCACCGTTTCCAGGATGCTTACCCCGTCAGCCGCCACCGCGCTCAGCAAGCGCGTCGGGTCGTGCGCCACTTCGTCGGGGTACACGCGCACGCTGCCTCCCACCAGCAGCGCCGCCAGCATCTGCCACACCGAGATGTCGAAGCACTGCGAGGCGGTTTGCGCCACGCTATCCGCTTCCGTCACCTGCAAGGCGGCGATCTTGGCGTAGAGGTGATTGAGCATCCCGGCTTGCTCCACCATCGCGCCTTTGGGCGTGCCGGTCGAGCCGGACGTGTAGATCACATACGCCAATTGCTTCTCTCCTGCCCGGCCCGGCAGATTTTCATCCTCAGCGTGATGCTTTTGCTGCAACAAAATTTCCAGGTCCTGCCAGCGAGGGCGATCATGCTCTGGCAACGCCAACATTATTTCTGCCATCGTTCCCGTGAACAAGGAAACAGACAGCACAAACGAGGAGCGGCTATGGGTAAGCACCTGGCGCAGGCGACTGATCGGGTGGCGCGGATCAAGCGGCAAATACGCGCCTCCCGCTTTGAAGACGGCCAGAATAGCCGTCACCAACTCGATCCCGCGCTCGGCCAGGAGCGCCACCACTGTTTCCGGCCCCACGCCTAGATCGTGGAGATGATGCGCTAAGCGATTGGCGCGCTGGTTCAATTCGCGATACGTCACCTGCTCCTCCGCGCAGACCACCGCGAGCGCTTCTGGCGTCCGCTCTACCTGCGCCTCAAACAGCTCAGGCAGGCTGCACTCGCGTGGGAAATCCATGTCGCTGGCATTCCACGCTACCAGCATTTGCCAGCGTTCGCGTTCGGTCAAGAAAGGCAGATTACCAATACGCTGGTCGGGATTGGCAACGATGCCTTCCAACAAGGTCAGCAGATGTCCATGCATGCGCTCGATGGCGCTGGCCTCGAACAGATCACTGCTGTATTCCAGGTAGCCGCGCAGCCCTTCCTCCGTCTCTTCCAGGCACAACGACAGGTCAAATTTGGCCGTCAGATTCTCCATTTCAAGCGTGGTGATAGTCACGTCCGCCAGTTCTCGCGCCCCTACCGGCCCATTTTGCAGAATGAACATGACCTGGAACAAAGGGTTGCGGCTCAGATCACGCTCTGGATGCAACTCTTCCACCAGCTTCTCAAAAGGCACTTCCTGGTGATCGTATGCCTGTAGCGTCACCTGTTTAACGCGCTGGAGTATTTCATGGAACGAGGGATTTCCCGCGAGGTTGGTACGCAGCGCCAGTGTATTGACGAAACAGCCCAACAGCGCTTCCAACTCTGGGCGCACGCGCCCCGCTACCGGCGTGCCTACGACGATGTCCTCCTGCTGCGTATAGCGATACAACCACACGTTGAACGCGGCAAGCAGGGTCATAAAAAGCGTAACCCCTTCCTGCCTGCTTAACGCCTGCAAGCCCTGGCTGAGGGCGCGCGGCAACTGCAGCGGATAGCGCCATCCCTGATAACTTTGTACGACCGGGTGCGGGTGATCGGCGGGCAGGTCAAGAAAAGGCGGCGCGTCGGCCAGTTGTCGTTTCCAGTAGGCGATCTGCTCGTCCAGCTTGCCGGAGACCATCATCTGCTGTTGCCAGTGCGCGTAATCGGCGTATTGCAGCGGGAGTTCGGCAAGCGGCGAGGGCTGATCGGCGCAGAAAGCGGTGTAGAGAGTGCCGATCTCACGGAAGAAGATCGCCATCGTCCAGGCATCAGTAATCAAGTGATGCATGATGGTAATCTGCACATGCTCATGCTCGCCGAGACGCAGCAGCACCGTGCGCCAGGGACGCTCTTGCGACAGATCAAAGGGGCGCTGGACTTCCTCCCGCGCGTGTCGCTGGACTTCCGCCTCCTGCTCCCGCGGCGCAATGTGGCTCAGATCGATTAACGGCAGAGGCTCGTCCAGATCGATCTCCGCGGTGGGAGTGATGACCTGCGCAACCTGCCCATCTACCATCGTGAACGAGCTGCGCAACACTTCGTGGCGGCGCGACAGTTCGCGCACAGCGCGAGTGAGAGCAGTCAGATTGAGCGGCCCGCTCAGGCGAGCCATCATTGGCTCGTTGTAGGCCGGGCTTTCCGGCTCCAGTTGTTGCAGGAACCACAGGCGCAACTGGGCAAACGAGAGCGGGGCCGTCGCTCCTGCCGGACGCGGCACGATAGCATCAGCGGCGCTCCCTGGCGGAGATTCCTGTTGCAGCCACTTTTCGAGCAGGGCTTGTTTCGCGGCTGAAAGCGCGGCCCGCCGTCTTAAAAAGAGTTCTTCTTTTTGCATGTATCAACCTCTATTCTACTGCTCTCAAATCGAGCTAATTTCATGCCGCGTAACGTTTGAAAACGAGGCAAGCATTGTGTCCGCCAAACCCCATCGAATTTGACATAGCGACGTTGACCCCGGCATAACGCGCCTCGTTGGGGACATAGTCGAGATCGCATTCGGGATCGCGGCGGTGTAAATTGATCGTGGGCGGGATAATGCCGCTCAGGATAGTCATGATGCTGACGACAGCCTCAACCGCGCCCGCCGCGCCGAGGGTATGACCGGTCATCGACTTGGTGGAACTGATTGCCAGACGATAGGCGTGTTTGCCGAAACAATTCTTAATAGCCTGAGTCTCCATCAAATCGTTGGGCGGCGTCGAAGTGCCGTGCGCGTTGACATAGTCTACCTGCTCTGGACGCAGGTGTGCTTTGCACAACGCTCGACGCATAGCCTGGGTCAAACCCTCGCCGCCGGGGGCCAGTTCCGTGACGTGATACGCCTCGCTGGTGGAGCTATAACCGACCATCTCCGCGAGAATGGGCGCGCCGCGCGCGCGCGCGAAATCCAGGTCTTCCAGGATGAGCATAGCCGCTCCTTCGCCGATCACGAAACCGTCGCGAGTAGCATCAAACGGGCGGCTGGCTCCGCTCGGATCATCGTTGCGGCGCGAGAGGGCGTGCATATTGTCGAAGGCCGCCACGACGATAGGGGTAATGGATTTCTCAGCGCCGCCCGCGATCATGGCCCTGGCGTCTCCCCGGCGAATCATCTCCCAGGCTTCGCCAATAGTATTGCCGCTGGTCGCACAAGCGGAAACGGCAGCCCAGTTCGGCCCCTTTGCCCCGGTAATGATCGAGACAATCCCGGCGGCTCCATCAGGTATCGTCATACTGATGAAGAACGGGCTGATGCGGTCTGGCCCTTTCTCATAGAGGAGCCGGAACTGTTCGTGCATTGTGACCATGCCGCCAATACCGCTGCCGATACACACGCCTATTTGATGAGCATTGTCTTCCGTGATGCGCAAGCCAGATTGCGCAAGAGCCTGCTTCGCGGCAGCTATGGCGAGATGCTCATACGGATCGTTGCGGCGGATTTCCTTGCAGTTGATATAGCCTGACGGGCAGAAATTTCTGACCTCGCCGCCGAAATGGACGCGATGCTGGCCCGTATCAAAGCCTTCGATCTCTCGAATGCCGGATTTGCCCTCGCAGAGAGCTTCCCACGTCGTCGGCAGATCATTGCCCAGGGACGTAATTAAACCTAATCCGGTGATCACGACACGAGCCATACAAACACCTCCTTCTCGGTTGAGCGCCTGGCTTGTCGCTGCCAACATTCAATTGTTGCAGGCGTGCGTTGTAGCATGTGTTCTGCTCCCCATTTCTATCCTTCGATGTGAACTGTCACATACGGCGGGAATGGTTGGATGTGGCTCAGATCATTCTCGAAGATTACGAGGTTGCCGACCTTCTCGACTTCCTTGAAGCCACCAAACTTATAGGTGATGTACATCATACGATTGCGGTCATTTGGCACGAACTCGGCCTGCAAGCGCGCGCCGGCCTGCTTCGCCAGGTTCATCAGATGGTTCATCATGATCGTCCCTACGCCCCTGGACATCACGCGACAGGACATGAGCAGCAGCTTGACCGTCCAGACATGCGCGCGGCATTCCAGCAGCGCCAGACCAATCTTGCCGTAGCTGCCAAACGTATCATCCAGGCTAGCAACGAACAGCTTGTGCGCGGCGGATTGCCGAAAAGCGTCGAGTTCTTCATACGAGTAGGTGTAACCGGTTGTGTTCAACTGGTGCGTGCGCACGGTGAGTTCTTCCGCTCGCTTCAGGTCTTCCTCGCGCGCCAGCGCGATAGTGAACACCATATCCAGGGTCGCCAGGAACTCTTCGCTCGGCCCAACAAAGGCTTTCTCGGCCTCGTCCCTGGCAATGTCGCTGAGATACATCAGGCGGCGCTTCTGCGAATCCTCGGTAATGAAGCGCGGGTTCATCTCTGGCATGTCTGGCATAGCGGCGATGTCGTCAGCGGCGATTACCAGCACTTCCGGCACGGAGAACGCCACTTCTTCCCGCTCAAACGACTGGTCATCGACAAACGCGAGCGTATCGACGCCAATATTGATCGATCTGGCGATCTCCCGCACGGAAGAGGCTTTGGAGTTCCAATTGATCTGCGGGTACAGGAAGTACTCGCTCAGGCCAAACTGCTCCAACTTCTGCATGGCCGCCGCGTGGTCGTTCTTACTGGCAATCGAATGCAGAATGCCGCGGCTATCAAGCGTTTTGATGACCTCCAGCACGCCGGGCCGTAAAACAACCTGATCATCTTCCAGGAGGACGCCATCCCAGAGCGTCTGATCCAGGTCCCAGACCACACATTTGATCGCTTTATGTTTTGTTTGCTGCTGAGCCATGATCGCGGCGTCGCCAGTCAATTGACCGACCATACGTTTATGTCCTTTCCTTCAACAATAATCGCCTCTCCGGCGGTTGTCCTCCATAGGGCGGGGCTTGATTTTTTGATCGAGACCCATCTCGCTCGTCCCAAGAAGCTCGGCCACGCCCCTGATGGTAGCTTGTCCTCCATAGGGCGGGGCAAGCCCACGCCCCTACTGATAGCCATATCCGGCAATGGTAATTTCCTGAATCTGCGTGCTTCCCTCGATGATCTCCATGACTTTGGCGTCGCGCCAGTAACGCTGCACTGGATATGCCTCGTTACAGCCATACGCGCCGTGGATCTGCACCGCGTCACTGGCCGCCTGCGCGGCAGTGGTGGAGGCGAAGTACTTGGCAACCCACGTCTCCATGATGGTTCGTGGATCGCCGCTATCTTTCAGATAACCCGCCTGATAGCACAGCAACCTGGCTGCTTTGACGTTGACTATCATTTTAGTAATCATCTGCCGGATAAGCTGGTGGTCTTTGAGATAGCCGCCGAACTGTTTGCGCTCGCTGCTGTACTGGAGAGAGGCTTCGAGACAAGCCTGAGCGATGCCGACAGCTCCCCACGCCACGGTATATCGGCCGATGTCCAGTGCGGACGTGGCAACTGCGGCCAATCCAAACCCGCGTCCCCCCAGCAGGTTCTCCTTGCGCACCCGGCAGTCGTGCAAGCGCAGAGCGGCAAGCATCGATGCTCGCGTGCCAATCATGCCATAGATAGGTTCCACCGTCAGGCCCGGCGTATCTCGCTCGACCAGGAACGCGGACACTTTCCCGTCGCATTGCGCGAAGATCAGGAAAAGATCGGCAATCTGTCCATAAGTAGTCCACCGCTTTTGCCCGCTGATGATATAAGCATCACCATCGGGCCGCGCCGAGGTTTCGATACTGCTGGCGTCGCTGCCGACATGCGGTTCGCTCAGGCCGAAGGCGGCGGTGATTTCGCCGGTCGCTAACCTGGGCAGCCAGGCGGCTTTCTGCCGCGCACTCCCCCAACGCACTATGGCATGTTCCACCATGCTATGCACGGTCAGCAGACTGCGTATCGAAGAACACCCCCGGCCAATTTCTTCGTTCAGCAGGCCGAAGGTAATCATGTCCATGCCGCCGCCACCGTAATCCCTGGGTACAATTGCTCCAAGATAGCCTTGTCGCGCCACCTTCTCGATAATTTCAGGCGGCGTGCGCTCCTCCCGATCGTACTGGTCCGCGCGCGGCACGATCTCATCTTGCGCAAAGGCGCGGAACGCCTCCTGGTCAAGCTTCTGTTGAGTGGTTAGTTCGATGTTCATCTCGCCTCTCGCTGCCTGTTGTTCGCCGGTGAAATGCGGTCTCGCGCCGCGCTAGACGCGCGCGGCTGTCTTCCGCTCGATCAGACCGGCAATGGCCTTGATGCTCCTGAAATTGTCGATGTCCAGATCTTCGTTCTCAATGGTAACGCCGAACTCATTTTCGACGAACAACACGAGCTGCATGGCGAAGAGCGAATTGACGAAGCCCAGCGCGAAAATGTCATCCTCGTTTTGCAGATCGATGTTCTGGATGTGGCGCGCCAGAAAGGCTCTAATTTTCGCGGTAATTTCCTGCATGATGTGATCCTCCATAGGGCGGGGCAAGCCCACGCCCCTACTGATGGGGCAAGCCTTCGCACGCAAATGACGGGCGGGGCAAGCCCTCGCACGCCAATGACGGGCGGGGCAAGCTTTCGCACGCAAATGACGGGCGGGGCAAGCCTTCGCACGCAAATGATGGGCGGGGCAAGCCCTCGCACGCAAATGATGGGCGGGGCAAGCCCTCGCCCCTACTGATAACGGTAAAAACCCTGGCCGCTCTTGCGACCAAACAGGCCCGCGTCTACCATCTTCTTGAGAAGAGGACAGGGCCGGTATTTGCTGTCGTTATAGCTCTCGTACAGAACTTCGATAGAGTAGAGAATGGTGTCCAGGCCGATCAGATCGGCGGTCTCCAATGGCCCCATCTTGTGGCCGAAGCACGACTTGAAGATTTTATCCACATCCTCCGCGCCGGCTACCTGGTCCTGCACAAGAAAAACGGCCTCGTTCACCGTCAGCATAAGGACGCGGTTAGAAACAAAACCCGGCATATCGTTGACGATCACACCCTCTTTACCCATACCCGCCAGCAGCGTTCTGGCGGTCGCAATCGTCTCTTCGGAGGTGTGATAGCCGCGAATCATCTCAACCACCGGCTTCATCGGCACCGGATTCATGAAATGCATACCCAGCACCCGGTCAGGTCGCTTTGTTGCCGAGGCGATGCGCGTAATGGAGATGGCCGAAGTGTTCGCCGCGAAGATGCAGCATTCTGGGCAAACAGCGTCAAGCTGCGCGTGAATCTTTTTCTTAATCTCCCAGTTTTCCGTCGCGTTTTCGATGACGAAATCCGCGTCCGCGAACGGGACGTAATCGGTAGTAAAGGTGATACGCTCGATGATGGCATCAATGCTTTCCTGCCCGCTCGCTTTGGAAAACATCCTCTGAAACCGTATATTTTTGCTGATCTCCTCGCGCGCGTGTTTTAGGATATCGTCCGTGATATCCAGCAGCAGCACGCGATAGCCGGATTGGGCGAGATTTTGCGCGACGCCGACGCCCATCACCCCGGCGCCGACAACGCCGACAATACGAATGGTCACTGTTTCACCTCCATAGATTCTTTGCTCAAACGTACACATAACCCTGCTTTAGACAAGACGCTGCACCTCCTCTTCGTCGAGTTTGTCAATCTCCTCGATCAGCTTCAACTTGATCGCCAGAGCTAATTCGGCCACTGTCGGAGCCTCGAAGAGTGTGGCAAGCGGCAGATTGACCTGGAAGATGTGGCGCAGACGAGAGATCAATTGCGTACCCATCAAGGAATGGCCTCCCAACTCGAAGAAGTTGTCATGAATACCAATCTCTTCAATACCGAGCACCTGCTGCCAGATCGCCACAATCTTCTGCTCGTATTCGCTGCTGGCGGGAACAAATGTCGTCGAGAGGCTCGGTCGCGCCGTTCCAGTCAGCAGATGCTCTCCATCGCCCGCGCCAATTTCATCGTTGACATGCAGCGGCGCGCGCCGTACCCATTGATCGAGGCGCGCTTGCAGATCGCCCGTGGAGACAACAAGCTGGCTGACTCCGCTGGCGACGGCGCGAGCGAAGGCTTCAACGCCTTCCTCCGGGGTCATGACATAGCCGGCAATCGTGCTGCCCAGCACCCCATGCGCGTTCTCTTTGACCAGCCAGGTATCCCAATTGACACTGAGCCAGTGCGTCGCGGCCAGCGCATTGTGCTTATGCACATAGGCGTCCATAAAGATATTGGCCGCCGCGTAGCCCGCGAAGCCCAGGCCGCCGAGGACTGTCGAGATAGAAGAGAACAGGACGCAGCAATCCAGGTCGCGGCCCTCCAGCGCCTGTTCCAGGGCGAATAATCCGTAGACTTTCGGCTGAAAATGCAGTTCGCAGGCCGGGCGGCCAATCTCCTGCACCGTCTGGTAGGCTGCTTCGTCCGAGATGCCAGCAGCGTGAATGACGCCGTGCAGGACGCCAAAGCGAGCTTCGGCTTGCGCTAGCGCCGCCTCGAGTTGCGCTCTATTCGCCACATCCGCCTGCACGACCAGCACTTCGGCCCCCAATTCTTCTAGAGCCAGCAGCGAGCGGATGATATGACTCACGCGATCATTCTCCGCGTGGTCCATCAGCCAGTCCGACCAACCGCTGCGTTCCGGCAGCGCGGAACGCCCGGTCAGCACGAGCCTGGCTTGCACCGTGCGAGCCAGGTACGCGGCCAGCACCAGACCCACGCGGCCAAGGCCGCCGGTGATGAGGAACACGCCGCGCTGACGCAGCGCCGGGAGAGCGGCCTGCTCGCGCTCCAAACGCAGATTGCGATAGACGCGCACCCAGCGCGTCCGACCCCGGTAGGCCACCGCCAGATCGGTCGCGGCAGGCGCGAGTTCGGCCAGGAGTTGATCAATCAAGCGCGTATCCTCGCTCATAGCCGCGTTGTCTGGCGACAGGTCGATGCTGCGGCAGGTAATGTTGAGATGCTCCTGCGGGATAATCGCGCAGGCGGCCAGAACGGTCGCCTTCTCAGGCCGCAATACTTCCTGGCCCGTCACCGCCTGCATATGATTGGACAGAACAACGATCTGTACCGGCTCCTCATAGACCTGGAAACTCAAAGCCTGGGACAGAAATAGCAAACTGTAAAAGCCCTCTTCCTGACACGCCTGGAAATAATCCAGCCCGGCGGCTTGCTCATCCGGAGCGGTGACATTCCAGCAATGCAATACGGTTCTGGGCATCAATTTCATGGAATGCAACATCTTGCACAGGCTGATGTAGTCGGCGACCTGCCCCGGTCGAATGCTGAAGCTATGTTCGTCCAGACGCTCAAAATGCTCTCCTGGCCGCACGCGCACCACCGTATGTCCTTCGCTTAGCAGGCGGCAGGCCAATTGATCGCCCATTCCACAGTTGTCGGCGAAGACCAGCCAGGGACTTTGCGTCTCTCGCGACTGCAATGACGCGGGTAACAGCAGAGGAACCTGTTCCCAGGTAGGCAGGTAGAACCAATCGGCAATATCTGGCAACTTGCCCCTGGCCGCTGGTGCAAGCTGCTGCTGGATGAGCCGCGTCTTTGACGGTTCAATCCAGTAACGCTGGCGCTCGAAGGGATACGCGGGCAGCGACTCGCGATAGCGCCGCTCGCGGGCATAGAACGCGCTCCAATCGATTGTAACGCCTGCCAGCCACATTTTACCCAACGCGGCGAGCAAGAAAGCCAGGTCCGATTGTCGTTCATAAAGCGAGGGCAGAGTCGAAAGCACCAGGTGCAGGCGCTCATGGCTACAGGACGGGTGCTGCTTGACAAACGAGCCGAGCGACTGGCCGGGGCCAACTTCGAGCAACAGCCACTCCTGGTTTTGCAACAACGCCCCGACTCCAGCGGCGAAGCGCACCGACTGGCACATGTGACGCGCCCAGTAGGCGGGATCGGTGGCCTGCTCGTCCGTGATCCAGTCGCCTGTGACGTTGGAAATATAGGGGATGCGCGGCGCGTTCAGTTGCACACCGCGCGCGAGGTTGGTCAATGGCTCACGCAGCGATTCCAGCATCGAGGAATGGAAGGCGTGCGTCGTTTCCACACGCTGCGCGGCGATCCACTGCTCGCCAAGTCGCTCTTCGAGTTGTTCGATGGCTTCTAATGGGCCGGCGAGTACGCAGGTATTTGGACCATTGATGGCCGCCAGGCAAATCTGCTCGTCCAGGAACGGCTGCACGCCCTCCTCTGACAGTGCCACCGCGACCATCGCGCCGCGTGGAAGCTCAGCGATAAGTTGAGCGCGGCGCGTTACCAGCGTCAGAGCATCTTGCAGCGAGAGGACACCAGAGAGGCAGGCAGCAACGTATTCGCCCAGGCTGTAGCCGATCATGGCCTGTGGGTGAATGCCCCACGAGATGAGCAATTGCGCCAGCGCATATTCGATGACGAACACGGCGGGTTGAGCAAGCGCCGTCTGCTTCAGCCGCTCGTTGGCTGCCGAGTTCGGGCGTCCGCCGCGACCTAACAATGCCTGCAAGCTCATGCCCGCTCCCGCGCGACCATTACGGTTCACACTCGCTTGCTGAGCATCAAGAGCCAGGGCTTCACGCGGGTCTAGCCCGAAGTTGGACTTGAGGAAGCTACAGCAGGCATCGACGGCCTCGCGGAAAGTCGTCTCTTCCCGGTATAGCTCCTGGGCCAGCCCGGCGTACTGTTCGCCCACGCCTGGGAAGAGAAAGACAACAGGACGATCCTTGTAGGTCTGGTGCAGGCTCAGCACGCGCCGGGGATCGGCGGTCGCCAGCGCGTTGATGGCATCCTCGCGGTCACGGCAGACAACCGCGCGCCGGTGATTAAAAACGCTCCGTCCCACCTGTAAGGTATAGGCCACGTCCGCGAGCGCCTGTTCCTCGTGAGTCTTGAGATGTGCCGCCAGATTGCTGGTAGCCGCTTGCAAAGCCGTCTCTGTCCTGGCGGAGAGCAGCAGCAATTGCCAGGGCCGCGAGGGTTCGTGAGGCGCGCGTTCAGGGGCCTCCTCCAGCACGACATGGGCGTTAGTGCCGCCCAGGCCGAACGAACTGACGCCCGCGCGGCGCGGCGCACCGTTCGCCGACCAATCGCGCAGCGTGGTATTGACGTAGAATGGGCTGTCGTCCAGGTCGATATCGGGGCTGGCATGTTCAAAGTTGAGGCTGGGCGGTAATTGCTTGTGCTGCAAAGCCAGCGCGGCTTTGATCAAGCCAGTGACACCCGAAGCGCGATCTAAGTGACCAACGTTGGGCTTGACCGAGCCGATGGCGCAAAACTGCTTCCGCTGGGTCTGCGCGCCAAAAGCCTTCATCATGGCCGCCAGTTCCACTGCGTCGCCCAGCGGGGTAGCCGTGCCATGCGCTTCGACGTAGCTGATCGATTCCACATCTACACCCGCGTGACCAAGCGCCTCGGCAATGACCTCTTTCTGCCCATTCAATCCCGGCGCGGTATAGCTGACGTGCAAACTGCCATCGTTGTTGGTAGCCGAGCCGCGAACGACGGCATAGATATGGTCGCCATCCGCTACAGCTTCGTGGAACCGCTTGAGCGCGACCACGCCCACACCGTTGCCCATGACACTGCCCTGGCCGCGGGCGTCAAAGGTACGGCACTCGCCATCGGGCGAAAGAATGCCGCCCTCCTCGTACAGATAGCCCGCAATCTGTGGCAAGGAAATCACCGCTCCACCGGCAAGAGCGATATCGCACTCGTAAGTAAACAGGCTCTGACAGGCCAGGTGAACGGCCACCAGCGAGGTGGAGCAAAACGTTTGCACGGCAAGGCTTGGCCCGCGCAAGTTGAGCTTGTAGGAAACGGCGGAAGCCAGCGAGTCCCGATCATTGCCGAGGTCGATCTGTAGCCGTCCTACCGCGTTCACCACTTCGGGATTAGTGTAGATATGATGCGACATATACGAGCTAAAGGCTGATCCAGCGAAGACTCCTACCAGGCCCGCGCAGGTTTCGGGGGCGTAAGCAGCATCTTCGAGGGCTTCCCAGGCGCATTCCATAAAGAGACGATGCTGCGGGTCCATAATCTCCGCCTCGCGCGGCGTGTAACCAAAGAAAGCGGCATCAAAGCGATCGATATCTTCAACCACTGTGCCAACTTTGACATAATTGGGCTGCCGCAGCAAGGCAGGATCGACTCCTGCCGCCAGTAACTCCTCGTCAGAGAAGAAGCGCAGCGACTTGACGCCGCCAGCGATGTTTTCCCAGAACGCCTCGATATTGCGAGCGCCAGGGAAACGGCCTGACATGCCAATGATAGCAAGGGCGGTGTCATAGGAAGCATCATGCAACGTCGTGTTTGTCATACATCCCCCTTCGTTCTTCTGGTTTCACGCGCCAGTTGTTTCAGGCTTTCTCTCCGTCTTTCGCCGCGCTCGTGCCGTCCCGCGACGGATGGGTCAGCCTTGCCCTGCTCCTGCTCGATATAGCGCGCCATTGCGCTCACCGATGGAGCCTCATAAAGGACATAAGACGCGAGCGTCTGTATCTTGAGCGCTTTCCGCAGGCGCGTCATCAGGTCGATACCCGTCAGGGAGTTGCCACCCAGGTCAAAGAAGTTGTCATTGATGCCTACTGGCGAGACACCCAGAATTTCTTCCCAGATAGCGGCTATCTTCCGCTCAAGGTCGCTCCGTGGTTCCGCATACGAGCTGCTCAACGTTGGGCGCGGGTGCATCTCGCGTCCTTGCCGACTTTCTCGCGTGCGCTGCAACACCAGGGCAGCAGTAAAATGCTTGCTCTGCTCGACGATAGCGCGGAAGTCCTGCGTCGAGACGACGACATGTGACAGACGGCACGACAGGACACGTTTGAAGGCTTCGGCTCCTTCATCAAAGCTGATGCCGAACTGCTGACGGCTTTGCTT
>DATLSW010000441.1:0-3410 GCA_035533955.1 Ktedonobacteraceae bacterium
TTACTGATCCATAATCATCAGCCGGTCGGCAATTTCCCGTGGGTATTTCAGCAGGTGTACGATGAGTCGTATCTTCCGCTGATCGCAGCCCTGGAACGCCATCCCGTCGTGCGTCTCGCGCTGCACTACACAGGTTCGCTGCTGGATTGGCTGGAGCAGACCCATCTCGAATTTCTGGCGCGGATCGCCGCGCTGGTGGAGCGCGGGCAGGTTGAGATAATCAGCGGCGGCTATTACGAACCGATTTTACCGTCGATTCCTGATGCCGATAAGATCGCGCAAATTCTGCGTCTGAGCGCGTATATCGAACGCACTTTCAGCACAAAGCCGACCGGAATGTGGTTGGCTGAACGTGTCTGGGAACCTGGCTTGCCGCGTTTGCTGCGCGAAGCAGGCATGGCCTGGACCATCCTTGATGATATCCATTTCAAGAACGTAGGGCTGGACGAAAGCGACCTTTATGGCTACTATGCCACCGAGGATCAGAGCAGCGCCCTGAAAGTTTATGCCACTAGCCAGTTGTTGCGCTATACCATCCCCTGGCGGCCCGTGCGCGAGACGATTGACAATCTGCGCTCGTTGGCGACGCCGGATGGGGGGCGTATCGCGGTGATGGGCGATGATGGCGAAAAGTTCGGCAGTTGGCCGGAGACCAGGCTCTACTGCTGGGGTATGGATGGCCGTTCAGGCTGGGTTGACGAGTTTTTTAGCGCGCTCGCGGAAAACCAATCATGGCTGCATATGACGCTATTGAGCGAGTATGCCCATGACTACCCGGCGTTGGGGCGCGTCTACCTGCCCACATCCGCGTATATCGAGATGACCGAATGGGCCTTGCCGCCCAAAAAATCCTACCTCTTCGGCCAACTGCTGCACCAGCTTGAAGATGAAAGGCGCGCGGACATTCTGCAATTCATGCGCGGCGGCTTCTGGCGCAGCTTCCTGGTCCGCTATCACGAAGTCAACAACCAGCACAAGAAGATGCTGCGCGTGCATGATCGTGTCTATGGTGTCGGCGCGACGGAAGAACATGGCGCGGTTGATTTGTGGAAAGCGCAGGCGAATGATACCTACTGGCATGGCCTCTTTGGCGGCATCTATATGGGACATGTGCGTTCTGCCATCTACCATCATCTGATCAAAGCGGAGAATGCTGCCGACCGCGCGCGCTTCGGTTCTGCCTACTGGCAAGGCTACGAATTCACCGACTTTGACCGCGACAGCCGCGACGAACTGCTTATCGAGAGCGATCAGCAAAATCTTTACCTTGATCCACAGCGCGGCGGTGCGCTCTTCGAGTGGGATATGCGCCGCAGCCAGCACAATCTGCTGTGCGTGATGACGCGCCACGAAGAAAGCTATCACGAGACGCTGCGCCAGTACGAACGCGCACGGCGCAAACGCGAGCAAGAGACGGCTGCCACATCTGTTGCAGCCCACGCGGACGCGGAGCCAGCTTCGCCGCACACGGCGGTGCGCACGAAAGAAGCTAACCTGGATCAGTATCTTGTCGTGGATCGCTACCGCCGCTACAGTCTGATCGACCATTTCGTGCCGCAAGGCGTGCCACTCAGCCTGTTCGCGCGCGGCGAATACGAGGAGCAGGGAAACTTTGTCGAACAACCCTATGACGCGCAGGTCACGCAAGACGCGACTGGCATCACCATCACATTGAGCCGCAACGGGCATGTCAGGCGCGCTGGCGCGCTGGCGTCGCTGCCGGTGCAGCTCGTCAAAACGCTCTTTCTCCCGCCTGGCGAAGAGAAGCTGATCATTCACTATACCATTCACAATCAGGGACAAACGCGCCTGCAAACGCGCTTTGCCTGCGAGTGGAATATGCACTTGCTCGGCGGAGGCCACAACGAGCAGGCATATTATCGCGTCGCCGGGCAGGAATTGGAGGATGGTCATTTTGACAGTACCGGCGAGGTGACGGGCGTGCAGCAGTTTCATGTGGGCAATACGTGGCTGCAACAGGATATGGCATTCAGCTTGAGCAAACCCGCGGTGTTGTATCGTTATTCGATTGAGACGGTGACGGGATCAGAAGCGGGCTTCGAGCGCAACCACCAGGGAAGTTGCTTTCTCCTCAACTGGGGATTGGCCCTCGATGCCGATCAACGCTGGGATGTCGAAATCACATGTATCGGCGCGAAAGAATAGACGCATAGACTATTGTAGAGGTAGTCTGTCGCGAATACCATTATCGTAGGGGCCGATTTATCGCGCCCATTGCCAACGCAATTAATGGCGGCGGATGCGCTCAATCGGCTCGGTATGGGCGCGATAAATCGGCCCTACGCCGACGAAAGGTGACAATTTATGAAGCGAGTGCTGGCGCTGCAACAGGTCTGGGATGATCCCCCAGGCGTCCTCGGTACGATTATGGAAGCGTATGACATTGCTTGCGATGTTGTCAAGGTGGAAGAGGCTCCCATTCCCGATCTGAGCGGCTATGACGCGCTGATCGCGCTGGGCGGGCCGCAAAACGCGGATGAGGACGATATTCATCCCTACCTCACCGAGGAGAAAAGCCTGCTGCGGCGTGCCGTCGCGCAAGATATCCCCTTCCTGGGCATGTGCCTGGGTGGGCAATTGCTGGCGCGCGCGTTGGATGCACCCGTCACTCGCCGTCACTATGCAGAAATTGGCTTTTTTGAGGTACAATTGACGGAGGAAGGCAGGCGCGATCCGCTCTTTGACGGATTACCTGGCTACCAGCAAGCGCTGCATTGGCACGAGGATACCTTTGGCATCCCCGCTGGCGCTGTCAGGCTGGCGACAAGCGATGGCGCGAAGAATCAAGCCTTTCGTTTCGGACGACGCGCTTACTGCCTGCAATATCATATCGAATTGACGCCATCCATGCTGGATACGTGGCTGCGTTATCCGGAGTATAAGCAAGAGTTGATCAGAATAGCCGGGCCGGACGCGCCTGAGCGCATCGAAAAGGAGCGCGCGCAGCGCTATCCGATCTATCGCGAGCATACGCGCATCGTATTCGAGAATTTTTTACGGATCAGCGGGTGTATTTGAGCGAGAGAAAGGAAGCGTGAGCTTCTCACCATCACGCGGGAGGAAAAGATCCTCCGTAAAATGGTGAAAAATCACTTTTCTTTTCTAGCGATATCTGTTATAGTGACTCACAACACAGTGTTATGTTTATGTTATACCCAGAAAAAGCACACTCTATCAGGTGGTGTAAGGAGCGTCTGACGCAGATGTCGCATACCAATACTCATCGACGTCGTTCTCACGTAGCAACCAAAAATACTACTCATAAAGCAGCGCCTTTTATCTTCTCGTCGAAGAGCGTCCCTTGTGAACGCCACCCGGAACGCAACGAGGATCGTATTCTGGTGCATCAGCAGAGCGGCATTGCTGCTGTGTTTGACGGCGTGGGCGGC
>DATLSW010000442.1:0-4374 GCA_035533955.1 Ktedonobacteraceae bacterium
GTCCGTCACGGTTGCTATCGGAGTTCCCAGGTCATTTACATACATGCTGATAGTATTCCCTTTTACCAGAACGGCAATCACATTTCCCTGGCCTGATCCGCGCTTTATCTCTGAACTCGAGGCGGGAGTATTCGGGAGCAACGTATTGATAGAGTTATTGCGTTCAACGAAAAGATCATAAGTTTCATCCTGACAAACCTGGAAGACATAATAGACAGGCGAGTTACCCAGTGTCCGACCGGTTTTCTCACACAGTCACTGAATACAACGATCATTTATGGACGCGAATCGTTTTTATGGCCTGCTTGCAGTGAACGACCTTCCCACCAACAAGCGCGTGTCCTGTGTAACAGTACGCATATACTATGATCCGTAGTATAGAGCTTAGTGTAGCACAGCTTATATCTGATGTCGAGTGTGCATATTTCACTTTTTCAGAGCGACCGCGAGGATCGCCTCTACTTGCTATCGAGGGTAAAGGCGATCCTCGCGGTCGCCCTGCTCACTTTTCGCGAATGCTATCAAACGCTTGCCAACATACTGTACACTATGCTTACAGAAGTCAGAAATGAAACCCGGCAATTCTATCAAACGTTTATGCATTGGCATTCTTTAAAAGCACGCGCAGGTATTTTATACGACAACGAACAAATCTAGCGACGAAAGAGAGCAAGTATGGTGGATGATCTTATTGCCAGCCACGACGAGAATGTCGTGATCAGTACCAGTCGGCTCACCAAAGCCTTTGGTAGCCTCGTTGCTGTCAACGACCTGCATATCCAGGTGATGCGCGGGGATGTGTTCGGCTTTCTCGGCCCCAACGGCTCCGGCAAAACAACCACGATCAGGATGCTGCTTGGCCTTGTGCGGCCTACTGCTGGGCGAGCAGTGATCTTTGGCATGGATAACGCGCATCAATTACCGATAATCCTACAACATATCGGTGCAATTGTCGAAACGCCCGTCTTTTATCCCTATCTTTCCGGCAGAGATAATCTGCATGTCGTCGCGGCCACATCAGGCATGATCTCTGGCAAGGCCAGCAACCGCCGTGTCGCGGAAGTTCTGGAACTGGTCGAACTGCAAAAATACGCCAATCTCACGTTCCGCCAGTATTCATTCGGCATGAAACAACGCCTGGGAATCGGCGCGGCCCTGCTGGCCGACCCTGAGCTTATCCTGCTCGACGAGCCGACTAATGGGCTTGACCCGGCGGGCATGTTCGAGATTCGCCAGTTGATCCAGCGCCTGTCCGCTCTAGGGAAAACGATCTTCATCTCCAGCCATATCTTATATGAAGTGCAACAGGTCTGCAATCGCGTCGCCATCATGCAGCGCGGCAATCTCATCAAGCAGGGAGCCGTGAACGAATTGCTGCAAAAAAGCGAGCGGATCATCATTCGCATGAACAATGCGGACGAAACCCAACAAGCGCACCTCATTTTGCTGAACGCCAGAGAATGCGGCGTAGAGTGGATTGCGCGCGCCAATATTCAACAAGAGCGCGACGGGAGAGACAGCATTCTCATTGACGCGCCGCGTTCGCGTTCAGCCGAACTCAATGCCCTGCTGGCGCGGAATGATCTCTTCGCCGCCGAACTGCGCCCACAAGAGGGCAGTCTGGAAGATGTATTTCTCGAATTGACTACGCAGTCCGCCGCGGCAGGCACGACTCATCCCGGCATGGTTGCACTCGCCAGGGAAACGCCCGCGTAGGGGCCGATTGATCGCGCCTAGAGGTGGGGAGAGAATCCCGTGTGTGAAGTTCCCCCACACCATCCAGCACGCGATAGATCTACACATGATACCAGGGGGCGCGATCAATCGGCCCCTACTGATAGAAAACGAGGTATTGAGCATGAGAGCAGCGCCATCAACAACGCCACGGCAGGTCGTATCCCGCCAGGCGCGTGCCGACTCCGTCCTGATGGGACGGCACGATTATTTCAGCGTCGTATTACGCCTGATCGGCATGGAACTGTATAAAATTCGTCGCCGCGCTATGTCCAAAGTTTTGAGCGTGATCGGCATTATCACCGTGATTGGACTGTTCGCCATCTTCACTGTCGTCGCCTGGCAGACGCAAAACGATACTAGCTCACTCGCGCAAAGCATTTCGGAGCCTCTGCGCCTGCCCTTCACGTTTTATTTCATCGCTGAAGTTCTCCTGCTGCTCGGCGAAGTATTGATCGTGATCCTGGCCGCCGTTGTAGTTGGCGGCGAGTATGGCGCGGGTACAGTGCGCCTGATGTACACGCGCGGGCCATCGCGCACGCAGTTGTTCCTGGGGAAGATCGGAGCGATCCTGGTGTGCATCATGCTGGGCGTGATCGGCCTCACCGTAGTGGGCATAATCAGCGGCGGCTTGCTTAATCTCACGACAGGATACACTCAGGATTTCTCGTTCTTTAACTTAATCTGGCTGGGTCAAACATTACTGTACCTGCTGATCATCGCCCTGGGCCTGTTTATTTATGCCATGATGGCGCTCTCCATCTCTACGCTGGGACGAGCGAGCGCGGCTGGCATTACAGCCGTGCTGGTCTGGTCGTTTGTGATTGAGCAGGTGGTGGCGACGGTACTGGCCGAACTCGGTAACGCCATCGGCGGCGCGCTGGGCAAATTCTTCGAAGCGTTGCCCGATTATACCATCGGGAAAAATATCAGTTCTCTCCTGGCGACGCAGGCGACAGGCGTGCTAGGTCCGGCTGGCCCCATCCTCTATAGTCAGGAAGAATCGACTCTCCACGCGCTGCTGGTGCTGGCGGTGTATCTGGCGCTTTTCGTCGGTTTAGCCTGGTGGGTCGTGCTGCGCCGCGACGTCACCAACTGATGGGATAAGCTCATGCTCAGCGCAACTCGCATCAAAGAATATGCTTACGCGCTCGGCTTTGATCTCGCGCGCGTCACCACTGCCGAGGCATTACCGGAGACCGAGCGTGTCATCAAAGAGCGTATTGCGTTGGGCTTGATGGACGGCCTGCCCTGGTTCACAGCGGAACGCGCAACGACATCGTGTCAGCCCGACGCGCTGTTGCCGGGGGCGCAATCGATCATCGCCCTGGGCATGTTCTATCTGACGGAGCAGCCAGCCGACGCCAGCGACGACGCGCCGCGCGGGCGCATCTCGCGTTACGCCTGGGGCAGCGACTACCACGAGGTGATCAAGCCGAAACTGCAAGCATTCGCGCAGTGGCTGCGCGCGTATGCTCGCGACGAATTGGGCGCGGAAGCCGAGACGCGCCTCTTCATCGATACCGGGCGCATGGTTGACCGCGCCGTAGCGCAGCGCGCGGGCCTGGGCTGGTACGGCAAAAACACGAACATTCTCACCAAAAAGTGGGGATCGTGGATCTTCCTCGCGGAAATTGTCACTAATCTGTCGCTCCAGAGCGACGAAGCGGTCAAAGCCAACTGCGGTAACTGTGAAATCTGCCTCCATGCCTGTCCGACGGGAGCCTTGCCCGCGCCTTATACGCTGGATAACCGGCGCTGCATCTCCTATCTCACCATCGAATTGCGCGGCAGCATCCCGCTCGAACTGCGCCCGCTCATGGGTAATCTCATCTTCGGCTGCGACATCTGCCAGGCAGTCTGCCCGGTGAACATCATCGCCGAAAAGCGGCTCGGCCTGAGAGACAATCCCGGCTCCCGGCCCATCCAGGTACGTCCGCGCGCGGAGTTTCGCCCACGAGCAGAGATTGGCAGCGCGCCCGAACTCATCCCTTTACTTTCATTGACCGAGGAGCAGTTCCGCGAGCGTTTCCATCACAGCCCGATCAAGCGCGCAAAGCGGCGCGGTCTGCTGCGCAACGTCTGCGTCGCTCTGGGCAACAGCGGCGATCAACGCGCCGTTCCCGCCCTGAGCGCCGCTCTGCACGATACTGAGCCGCTCGTGCGCGGCCACGCCGCCTGGGCGCTCGGCCAACTGGGCGGCGCGCAAGCGCAGCAGGCGTTGGAGGACGCGCTAATCAGCGAGAGCAACGAGGAAGTACAGAACGAAATTCGTTGTGCGCTAGCATAGGTAATGTGACGGTACACTCTTCATCGCTTCGCTTTGCGATTCTGCAAAAACAGAAAAAGCGCGATTACTCGCGCCTCTGCCTAAAGAATACGATTACCTCAATTTTGCCGAGACCTGGCAGCGTCTTGCCGACTAGCCACATACGCTAGCGCAAAACAAAGACCAGCTTCACACAAAACACCCAGAAGATACAAAAAGATGATAATGATCAAGCCGTAAGAGGATTAGTGCCACTCAGCTGCGCCTGTTACCAGGGTTGCACCTGTGGCCTATCACCAGGTACTCTACCTGGCCTCTTGATCCACGGCTCACGCCGGGATGGGAAGACTCATCTTGGGGTCGGCTTCGCG
>DATLSW010000443.1:0-4168 GCA_035533955.1 Ktedonobacteraceae bacterium
GTTCGACCCGTCGATAGTGACGGTGAATGCTCATGAACATCAGGACAAGTAAAGGGATAAGAATAATGACGATCCATGCCCCCTCCAGGAATTTGGTGGTGGCAATAACCGTTGCTACCACCAGCGTAGAAACAGCGCCCAATCCATTGATCAGCATACTGCGTTGCCACCCGCGCTGTCGCTTGCGCAGGCGCCACCAGTGCAGGACCATGCCTCCTTGTGAAAGCGTGAACGACATAAACACGCCGACGGCGTACAGGTTAATCAGCGCTGTTGTGTTGCCCTCGAAGATTACCAGCAACAGGCCGGCTAGCACAGCCAGAAAGATGATACCTATGGAGAAGGCCAGGCGGTCGCCCCTGAACGCGAACTGACTCGGCATAAACTTATCGCGGGCCAGCAGCGACGAGAGGCGTGGGAAATCGGAATAACTGGTATTGGCGGCCAGTGTGAGAATAAACAGGGTTGAGAGCTGGAATACAGGGTACATGAAGTAGAGCGGGCCGTTAAAGACCTGCGATGCAATCTGCGAGATAACAGTTGGATTACCCTGGACGTTAGCCTCGACGTGATAGGTCATTGCCAGCACAGTGATGCCGATAAAGAGCGTACCCAGGATCACTGCCATCCAGGTCAGGGTAGTGGCAGCATTGCGCGCCTCTGGCTTCTTAAATGCCGGGATACCGTTAGAAATGGCTTCTATGCCGGTCATAGCCGCACAACCAGCCGCGAACGACTTGAGGATCAGGAACAAGGCTAGCGGTTCGATCGCCGCCACGTAGTGAAACTGGCCGATAAACGGATGATGCGCCACCAGAAAGGACTTAATGCAGCCGACAAGAATGAGGAGCAGCGCGCTGCCGATAAAGAGATAGGTAGGAATGGAGAAGACCGAGCCAGATTCGCGCACGCCGCGCAAATTGACGAGCGTCACGATCACAACCAGTAAAACATCGATCAGCACGACGTATGGCCCCAGCGCGGGAAGCAGCGAGGCAAGATTTTGCACACCGGCTGAAATGCTGACGGACACAGTAAGAACATAGTCTATGAGGAGAGAAGCGGCGGCGATCAGGCCCGCGTAGTTACCCAGGTTATCTTTGGCAACGATGTATGATCCGCCGCCGTTAGGATAGGCAGGAATAGTCTGGCGATACGAGAGCGCGACAATCGCCAGCAACGTGACAATCGCCAGAGCAATCGGCAGCGCGACCCAGAGATTTCCCGACCCGGCAGCTATGATGGTAAAGAGAATAGCTTCGGTAGCGTAGGCCACCGAGGATATAGCATCAGAAGAAAGCACGGCAAGAGCCTTGAATTTCGTCAGCCGCTCCTGCTCGGCCTGGTTGCTTGCCAGGGGCGCGCCGATCAGGAAACGTTTGAGACGCTCAAGACCGCTGCGCGGCAGTTGTGTCACTCTCGTCGCTTGCAAGAGGCCAGCGCCCACACGGCGAAAAGAGGAGCGCCGCGACATCTCCCAGCGTACTCGATCATCTCCGGGACGCCCGCCTTTGCGTACTTCTGTACGTATCAAAAATGTGGGATCGTCTTCGTTTATGACCGTTGGCTCTTCCGATGTGGTTTTCGGAGAGCCATCTTGCTGCTCTGGCTGTTCATCACTCTCTGCCATCGGTTCCTCCTGAACAATCGTCTCTTATAGCAAACAATTACTTTCATTATAATAGACGCAAGCTTCTAGAATGTACAGGCAATTGAGGGTTTTTTTCCAATAACGCGACATTCTTTGAGATTGCATTGAGCATTTTCAGCATTTTCTTGAGCAGATTTTGAGCAACTGATAGTCAGTTCGTGATATAAAGAGGAGAAGAATCGTAGACTAAACGTGCCTTGCGCCTTAATTTCTGGCTATGCGACACTATACACAAGCCTGATCCGTATTCAGATAGGAGCCAGGAGCGTTTATCTATGAGGTATACTCGGTAAAAGAGGATCGCGTTACATTATGAATCAGGAAGCTACAGCGAACGAAGCGCAATCGATTGCTCAAGGAGAGGAACACAGCCACGGAGGGAGCTTACTTGGCCCCATCCTCTGTTGGGCAGTCGTTTTCGCCGATATTGGGACATCGGTCTACTATGTTCCCGGCATTCTATTTAGCACAGTCGGGAAGTTGGCAGGGTTCTTTGTCTTCCTGACCATGACTGTGTTTGTGCTGCTGACATTAAAATATGCCGAGGTCTCGCACCGCTTTCCACAGGGCGGAGGCGTCGTGACAGTCGGGGCGCAGGCTATCCATCCCTGGGTGGGCGCGCTCGGTGGCATGTTCATCCTGGTGGACTACTTTCTCACGGCGTCGATCAGTTGTCTGTCGGGCATCCTCTATTTTAGCGTTGTCGTTCCGGCTATCGGCCCCTATGCTCTGTGGATTACAGTCGGAATTCTGGTCGCGCTGGGTTTCTTGAACTGGGTCGGTATCAGCGAGAGCGCGAAGGTGAGCTTGATTGGAGCAATCATCGCCTTTGCCAGCGATATAGCAATCCTGATTACTGTTTTTACTCACATGTCCCTGGGAGCCTTCTTTTCTCTCTTCCCCGAAATGTTTCGGGGCAACCATCTCACGCCGACGCTGCTGCTCACCGGCTTCGCTGGTTCATTCCTGGCCTTCTCAGGCTTAGAGAGCATTTCACAGCTTTCACCGGTGATGAAAGTGCCACGCAGGAAAACCGCCGGTATGGCGCTTCTGCTCGTCGTCCTCACCATCGCCATTACCAGCCCGCTGCTCACCATGCTGTCCACGGAGTTAGAGCCTGGAGCGGCAGCTAACTCCGTCCAGTCGGCGTATATCATCTCGCTGTTGGGCGGCCATTTTGGCGGCGCCATTTTGCGGACAGAGGTGGCAATCAGCGCCAGCGCGCTGCTCGTCTTCGCCAGCAACACCGCTATTATCGGCTCGTACCACGTCTTTCTGGCCCTATCGCGCATGGATTTCTTTCCCGCGTTTGTATTGAAACGCAATAAGCTGCGTGGGACGCCTCACTACGCGATTATCCTGGTAACGATCATCCCGATAATCGTGCTGCTGCTGGTCAATGGAAGTCTCAACTTGCTGGGAGACATGTACGCTTTTGGCTTGCTGGGCGCGTTCTCGTTGACCTGCCTCGGCCTCGATATTGTACGCCATCGCGAGCGTAAAATCGCACGGAGGCTGCGCCATCCTGGCGCGATTGCTAGAGAACGCCCGCTTAATGGCAGCGAGGCAAGCAATAACGCGGAGCTGGCGCAAGGTAGAACGTTCGCAGCTTATGAGCAACACGCGGCCAACGGCCATGATTCCTCTGCCACTTCGTCGCTGAGCAGAGAACTGTTCTCAGTCTCTTCTCCGGTGAAAATCATCAAACGACTCTGGCATACGCTTGATTTCTGGTTGGGTATCCTTACAACGGTGCTGGTGATAACAGCGTGGAGTACGAACCTGATAGCAAAACCGCTCGCTACAGTTTTCGGCGTTACCGTCTCGGGTACGGGTATGGTCATAGCCTACATCAACTTCAGGGTTCATAAGAAAGCGGGCCGTACCCCGGTGATGCTGACGGGTGTCGAAGGACAATTACCCGGTTCGGTGTTGGCCGTTCTTACAGCTCAAAATGGGCATAACGAGGCAGTGATTCGCGCAGCGATCAATACTTCCGAGGGACGCCCGATCGTGTTCCTGTATGTCAGCGCACCTAAGAAGAAAGCAACGTATGCTCCCAGCATGTTTGAAGTCGTTGATCCATACCTGGATGATTTGCAGGCGAAAGCCTATTTTGGGAAAGCTGAAGATCTGGCGCGCAAAGCAAAAATCCCGCGCCGCTTCGTCTATCGTTCGCAAGAACCAGACGTGGTAGCCCGTATCTGGCAAATAGTACATCCACGCGATACCGTTATCGCGGTTAGCAACGCCGACGAATGCGAAGATATTAACCCGGATCGCATTCGCTACGAACTGACAAGCAGCGGAAAAGTCGCGCATTTGATCAAACACTGGCAATGAGAGAGTAAGAACAGAATGCTCAGGAACATGGATGCTACGGCAATCATGTTCCTGAGCATTCTTTTACCACTTTCCCTGACTCCCTGAGCATTTTTTGAGAGTTCCGGCCCTATACTAAAGATATCGTTGAGCGTGTTACGCATCTTTCAGGGGGCCGCATGGCAACAAAGCAGG
>DATLSW010000444.1:0-5897 GCA_035533955.1 Ktedonobacteraceae bacterium
CGTCGGCGACTGCGCTGGCCGCGGCGCTGACCTCTTCGAGTCAACGGCTGCCGAGAACATCGGCGCGATGATCCTGGGAGTAGCCCTCTACACCTCAACCGGAAACATCGGCTGGATTCTCTTCCCGCTTGTGGTGCGCGCCTTCGGGCTGATTGCATCCGCGATTGGCCTGTTGTACGTTCGCCCATCCGTTGTGATCGAGCCGGACAAGGCTGCCGGCAAAGACCCTGGCGAGATCGCCATGAAACAGCTCAATATCGGCTACTATATCACCTGTGCTATTTCCGTTGTTGGTGTTTTCGCGGGAAGCTACCTGCTCCTCAACAGTGCAAACGTGCATGGCAACGCCGGTATTCCAGCATGGGTCTGGTTTGGCCTGGCTGGAACGGTTGGTATCCTGCTGAGCATTGCTTTCGTTTTTATCACACAATACTACACCGCGGGTACGTGGCGCCCCGTCCGCGAAATCGCTGCCGCAACGCTGACCGGCCCCGCGACAACTATCATTACCGGCATTGCAGTGGGATTTGAATGTGTTGCCTTGCCAGTGCTGGCAATCTGCGGAGCGCTGGGACTCTCCTACTTCCTCGGCAGCCAGGTTACTATCCCACTCACATACGCGAGCAGCGCGGGCATTGTCAACGTCGGCGGTATCTTTGGTACAGCCGTCGCCACGATGGGTATGCTGATGAGCTGCGCGTACATTCTCGCGATGGATACCTTCGGCCCCATCACCGATAACGCCGGTGGCATCACTGAGATGGGTGGTCAGGCCGAGTCTGTGCGCGACATCACCGACGCACTCGACGGCGTAGGCAATACAACAAAGGCGCTCACCAAGGGCTACGGTATCGGCTCCGCCGCCCTGGCTGCCTTTCTGCTCTTCAGCGCTTACCTCGACGTCCTTTATAGCTACAAATGCAAACAGGTCGCCACTACCACAGGCGGCATTTGCAAATCAGCGGCGCAAGCCGCCAAGGCTGGTGTCGTCTATAGTGTTGACCTCACCAATATCGCGGTCTTCATCGCAGCATTGCTCGGAATCACGCTGATCTTCTTCTTCAGCGCCCTGGCAATCCGCGCCGTCGGCACCGCCGCCAAGCGTATGATCGAGGAAGTGCGCCGCCAGTTCCGCGAGAATCCAAAGATCATGGCGGAGGATCCAGCGGATCGCGTCGATCCTGACTATGCGCGCTGCGTCGATATCAGCACGCGCGGCGCACTGCGGGCGATGATTCTCCCTGGCGTTGTGGCAGTCCTGACGCCGATTGTGGTTGGCGTTATTCTTGGCCCACAGGCCGAGGCTGGTATGTTGATGGTCGGCACAATGGGCGGTATCGTTATGGCCCTGTTCCTCAACAACGGCGGCGGCGCGTGGGACAATGCCAAGAAGTATATCGAGGCTGGCTACCTGCGTGTCGATGAAAATGGCGAAATGCTGGATCGTCTTGATCCGAACGGCACTGTCCTCGGCAAGAAAAGCGAGCCGCACAAGGCCAGCATCGTTGGCGACACTGTCGGCGACCCGTTCAAGGACACGGCTGGCCCATCCTTGCATGTGCTGATCAAACTGCTCAGCACGATCACGCTGGTGCTTGCGCCACTCTACATCTTCCTGCACCCATAACTTCTGGGAAGCAGCAATACAGCGCTGTAGCCGCGCAATTGATTGCGCCAGTCAAATTGTATGACAGACTGGCGCAATCAATTGCGCGGCTACGGCGCGTTCCATTCCCATAGCGCGACGCGAAATGGAGCGGCTATGAAGTTAATTGCACATAAGCGGCTGGCAAGTCACAGTTTCTACACGTTCCTACTTGCCATCACATTGTCCCTACTCCTGGTAGGCTGCGACGTCAGCGTTTCTCTCCCAGGCAGCAGCAATACTAACGGTTCATGCCAGGACAATTGTACGCTGGGTACAGGCGCGCAAGGCATCCAGGTCTTTGTCGAGCCGAACGCGGGTGAAAGCCCCGTAGTTGATGCTATCGAGTCGGCGAAAAAGTCCGTCTGGCTGGAAATGTACCTCATGAGTGACAGCAAAGTTATTTACGCCCTGGAAGATGCCGCCAGCCACGGCGTCGACGTGCGTGTCATGTTGGAACCGCATCCTTTCGGCGCAAGCCCTCCCACAAAAACGATGGATGAATTGCAGGCTGCTGGGGTCAAGGTGGAGGACAGCGATCCCAGCTTCGCGCTGACACACGAAAAAGGCATGGTCATTGACGGCACAACCGCTTTCATCATGACCTCGAACTTCTCGCGTGCTGGTCTCGGCGGCTACAGCAGTTACAGCAGCTACAATGATCGCGACTACGGCATCATCGATACCAACGCGCAGGACGTGCAAGCCGTAGCGGCGATCTTCCAGGCTGACTGGAACCGCAGCAGCGTGCAAATCAGCGACCCTAATCTCGTCGTCAGTCCGATCAACTCGCGTAATGACCTGACAACGCTGCTTAACAGCGCCAGAAGCAGCATTTTTATTGAGTCAGAAGAGATGAACGACAGCAGCATTGAGCAAGTTCTCACCAACGCGGCCCAGCGCGGCGTCAAAGTCGAGGTGATTCTACCATCTGGAACAAGCAACAACGCGGGCATTAGCGCTATCCAGCCGGGCGGCGTGCAGGTACGCGAGGACAGCGGTCTCTATATGCATGCCAAACTCATCATCATAGACGGTCAGAAAGCGTTCGTCGGCTCTGAGAACTTCTCCGCGCAGTCGCTTGACCAAAATCGCGAATTGGGCATCGTTGTTGCCGATCAGAGCGTGCTGCAAATGCTGCAACAAACATTCCAGGAGGATTGGGGAGCTTCAAACGCGGCATAACCTGAATTTTTCTGCTGTCCAGCCGGACAGCAGAAAAATTCAGGCTTCACGCAACCTTGCATACCGCCATCTCCTATGATATACTCAGAATGACCTGTTATGCCCTTGCCCGGCATTTGTACTTACGGTGGTAAACCGTAGAAAGGCGTCATAACAATGGCACTCAGGAGCGATGAACTCGGTTATAACCTGCAACACCTCAATGGTATGCTGACGACTCACGAAGCCGCTCAGCAACTTGACCTCAGTTACTGGCACTTTATGCATCTCGTGGAAAAGGGACAGATACCTGGTGTGCGCGTGGTTGACCGCTGGCTCTTCTCTCCTGTCGATCTGGACGAGTACCGGCGACGCAAGTATGGTGAGCTAGAAGATATGGCGAAAACGGCGCTGGATCATCCTGCCGTCGGACTGACCGAGAAACAGCAAGAGATTTGCAAGTACCTCGCCAGTAGTGAGCGACCGTCACAGATAGCGCGCAAACTCCAACAATCCCGACAGGCCGTCCATTCCCAGATAGCATTGATCCGCGAAAAGGTCTCCCGCATCCAGCCTCTCAAAACACCCAATCAAAGTACCAGCCAGCCAGTAAGCGATCAACCAGCCTCTCCCCACAATTCATCCCGCAGCAAGAAGAAACCGATCCCGCTCAAACCGCCTAAGCACTTATCCGAAAACTGAAAGAATATGGTAGAATAAGAACTCCTTACTATTACGCCATTCTTGCGCGGCGACCGGGAGCAACAGTAGGACAGTAAGCTGGAAAAGGTCACGCATTTCGCTGCTTTGTGGTATCCTTAATGCAGTCTCAGGCTAATAGATACGCAAAGGAGCAGTAGTATGATCAAACCGTATACCGCCGTCGGGCTGATCCCTACCGTGCGCGGCATTCGCAAGCGCGCTGATATCAAAACCAACCTCGAACACCTCGCGCACCTTGTCAAAGCCGCCGCCTGGCTGTCCAGCCTCGATCTGCCCGTCAGGCTAATCGCTTTCCCGGAAGGGGCGCTGCAAGGCTTCAACGACGAAGTGCTGGATCTCGATCATGTGCAATTCGCCAGGGAATGCGCCATTGATATCCCCGGTGAAGAGACCGAGTTTTTGGGCAAGATCGCCAGAGATTACAATTCTTTCATCATAGCGCAGGCCAAAGCGCATCACCCGGAGATCAAAGACCGCTATTTCAACGTCGGCTTCATCATCAACCCGCAAGGCGAAGTGATCCTGCAACACTACAAAGTCTCGCCGCTCTTTCCCGTCGAACATTCCGTCTGCCCGCACGATATCTACGATTGGTGGATAGAACGTTACGGCAGAAACCTGAATGCTTTCTGGCCGGTTGTTGATACGGAGATTGGCCGTCTGGGCATCATGATGGCAAACGAAGGATCGTATCCCGAAAACGCGCGCGCACTGGCGATGAACGGCGCGGAGGTGGTCTATCGCGCATCCTATCCGCATCCAGCTACCGGCAACGACATCTTCGAAATTCAGAGCCGGGCGCGCGCGCTCGACAACAATATGTATATTATCGCTCCCAATATGGGTACCTACTATCTCTTCCCCGAAGAAAGCACGCCCATTGACACATTTGGCGGTCGCTCGTTCGTTATCAACTACAAGGGACAGATCGTGGGCAGGCAGGATTACGGCGCTGGTTCCACCTATGTCGGCGGCGTGATCGACATCGAAGCCATGCGCGATCACCGCGCCCGCGCTCAGTGGGATAACTGGATGAAGGATTTGCGCACCGAACTCTACCAGATACTCTACGAGCAGCCCATTTATCCGAAAAACCTGTATCTGGACCGCGAGCCGATGAAACACGCCGAGTATCGCGAGAAGGTCATAGAACCACAGATTCGCCTGATGCACGAACGCGGCATCTGGGTAGAACCCGAAAGGTAGAGAGAGGAATATGTCAACAGTAACACACTATGATGCCATTGTGATCGGATCGGGCCAATCCGGCGGTCCGCTCTCGACCGCCTTAGCCAGCGCCGGGCAGAAAACGGCCATTATTGAGCGCATCCATGTTGGCGGCACATGCATCAATGAAGGCTGCACGCCCACCAAAACGATGGTCGCCAGCGCGCGCGTAGCCTATCTCGCACGCCGCGCCGCCGATTACGGCGTGCGCACCGGGCCGATCTCCGTCGATATGAAGGTGGTGCGCCGCCGCAAACGCGACATAGTAGAGAGTTTTCGCGGCGGCAGCGAGAGCAGGATCAAGAAGACCGAAGGCGTCGATCTGCTGATGGGCGAGGCCAGTTTTACCGGCCCAAAGGAGATCGCAGTTCGGTTCCAGAATGGCGAGACACAACAACTCAGCGCCGACACTATTTTCATCAACGTAGGGGATCGGCCTGCCAGGCCAGCCATCGATGGCCTCGATAAAGTGTCATACCTCGATTCGACTTCGATTATGGAACTGGACAGCGTACCGGAACATTTATTGATCCTGGGCGGCGGCTATGTCGGTCTGGAATTCGGGCAGATGTTTCGTCGTTTCGGCAGCGCGGTCACAATTATCCAGCGCGGCAAACAATTGCTCGCGCGCGAGGATAGTGACGTGGCTGAAGAAGTCGCAAAGATTCTTCGCGAGGACGGCATCAAAGTCCTGTTTGAGACAACGCCCACCCGCGTCAGGCAGGAAAGCGATGGCATCCACCTGACTGTACAAACGCCTGCTGGCAAACAGATGCTCACCGGCTCGCATTTCCTGTGCGCCACTGGCCGCGTTCCCAATAGCGACTGGCTGAATCTCGCGGCGGTGGGCGTACAAACCGACAAGCGCGGCAATATCCAGGTCAATGACAAACTGGAAACCAACGTACCAGGAATTTACGCGCTTGGCGACGTCAAAGGCGGCCCCGCCTTCACCCACATTTCCTACGACGACTTCCGCGTCATTCGCACCAACCTGCTTGAGCATGGTAATGCGACCATCCATGACCGGCTCGTTCCCTACACGGTCTTCATCGACCCGCAGCTTGGGCGTGTCGGCCTGACCGAAACGGAGGCACGCGCGCAGGGACGCAACATCAAAGTGGCGAAGATGCCCATG
>DATLSW010000445.1:0-3246 GCA_035533955.1 Ktedonobacteraceae bacterium
CATTTATCTCAACGCGCTGACTGGCAAAGGCGTCCACCTCGTGACCGTCAACGACTACCTGGTGCGCCGCGACGCCGAGTGGATGGGCCATATCTATAAATTCCTCGGCCTGACTGTGGGCGTGATCGTCAATGCCATTGACCCGCTCACGGCGGAACGCAGGGCCGCGTACCATGCCGATATCACCTACGGCACGAACAACGAGTTCGGCTTCGACTACCTGCGCGACAACATGTCCTCGTCGCTGGAACAGACTGTGCAGCGGGCGCTCAACTACGCCATCGTTGACGAAGTGGATAACGTCCTCATCGACGAGGCGCGCACGCCGCTCATTATCTCCGGCCAGGGACAAGAATCGACTGATATGTACGCGAAGTTCGCGAAATGGGCGCCGCGCCTGAAACACGAAATCGACTATACTATCGAGGAAAAGACGCGCGTCGTGATCCTGACCGAAGCTGGTATCGACAAGCTGGAGAAGTTGGCCGGCGTCAGCAACATCTATGACGAGAATAATCTTGACCTGGCGCGCTACATGGAAAATGCTATCAAAGCCGAGATCATCTTCAAGCGCGATAAAGACTACATTGTCAAAGATGGCGAAGTGGTTATTGTTGACGAGTTTACGGGCCGCATGATGCCCGGTCGCCGCTACAGTGAAGGGCTGCACCAGGCTATCGAAGCCAAAGAGGGCGTCACCGTGCAGCGCGAAAACCACACGCTGGCGACTATCACCTTCCAGAACTACTTCCGCCTGTACAAGAAACTGGCCGGTATGACCGGTACAGCTATCACCGAGGCGCAAGAGTTCGATAAAATCTACAAGCTGGATGCTATCACCATCCCCACGCATAAGCCGATGATCCGCCAGGATTATGCCGACCTGATCTATCGCACCACCGAGGCCAAGTATGACGCCGTTGTCGAAGAGATCAAGCGCTTGAATGAAGAGGGCGTGCCGGTGCTGGTCGGCACAACGTCCGTCGAGAACTCGGAACATCTCTCCGAAAAGCTCGATTTCCAGGGCATTCCGCATAATGTACTGAACGCTAAGAATCACGAACGTGAGGCGCAGATCATCTCCCAGGCGGGCCGCAGCGGGGCCGTGACCATCGCTACCAACATGGCGGGTCGCGGCACGGATATCTTGCTGGGCGGCAACCCGGAAGGCTATCTTGACAGCATTTTACGCAGACACGCGGAGCAGGTCAGCTACATTCGTGATATGCCGGAAGACTCGCAGGACGCGCGCGAGGAAAAGGAAGAGGCCATCCAGGATCACCTCGCCAACATGACGCAGGAAGAGAAGGATGAATTGCTGGCAGAAAAGGTGCGCGAGTGCGAGGAGGATCATCAAAGGGTTGTTGAACTGGGTGGGCTGCACATCATCGGCACTGAGCGTCACGAGTCGCGCCGCATCGACCTGCAGTTGCGCGGGCGCGCCGGACGCCAGGGCGATCCTGGCGAGTCGCGCTTTTTTCTCTCGCTCGAAGATGAACTGCTGCGCCGCTTCAACGCCGACCGCGTGGGCAAGGCTATGGATATGTTCGGCATCGACGAGTCTACGCCGCTGGAGAGCGGAATGGTCTCAAAGCTGATTGAACAGGCGCAGACAAAAGTCGAGGGCTATAACTTCGACATGCGTAAAAACGTGGTCGATTATGACGATGTGATCGCCAAACAACGCGAAGTGATCTACGGCGACCGCCGCGCCGTGCTTGAGCGCGCTGATCTGCGCGAGCGTATCCTGAGCATGATACGGGCCGAGGTCAGCCGCGTCGTTGATACCTTCATCCCCGGTTCTATGATCGGCGAAGAAGAGGAGCTTGAGCGGCTATTCATGGTGATGGAGACGTGGGTACATGTCCCCGAAGATATTGTGCCGGAGAACATCCACGCCGCGCGCCGCGAGGATATCAAGAAGAAACTTTCCGATCTCGTCGCCACCTACTATGAGCAGCGTTGCCAGGAGCTTGATGCACAGCAGGCCGCGTACAAAGATATGCACCCCGATAGCAATATCTTCACGATGCGCGACCTTGAGCGCGCCATCACTTTGCAGGTCATCGACCAGTTGTGGATGGATCATATCGACTCGCTGGACGTCATGCGCGCCAGCATCCACTTCCGCGCCCTCGCGCAGCGCGATCCGCTGGTAGAGTTCAAGAATGAAGCTTTCCGCATCTTCGCGGATCTGAAGCTGACGATAGAGCGTTCCATCGTCAATTCTCTGCTGAGAACGTTACATAACGAACAATTCATGCTGCCCTCGTCACAGCCGCAGCCGAAGCGCAAGGCGCCGCGCAAACTGCGCACGAACGCTAACGACATCATGAAAGCCATCGGTCAGGGCAATAGTGACGGCTCCGAAGAAAAGCCTAAGACGAACACGCGCCGCAACGGCGCTGCTAAGTCTCAAAGCAACAGCCACAATCGGGGCGGCACGATGGTTGCCGCTGCTAACGCGGCGCGCCCGGTTGCCGCGAAGGTCGGGCGCAACGATCCCTGCCCCTGCGGCAGCGGCAAGAAATATAAGAAATGCCACGGAGCATAGCGAGAGAGACATAACTCTTTCGTTATGCTTTCCTTCACAAGTTTCATTGCTAATTCCTGGCTTTTTCCTGCTCTCTCATGGTACTCTTGCTATAGAGCATCACCTGCAACCGAAAAAAGAAGGAGCGTATTTCATTGCGCTTTATGCAGGTATCAGCAAATGGTTATCATCTAAGGAGACAACAGGATGAGCGATCAACAGAATATCCCTGGCAATGGACACAGTAATAACGGGCATCAGAATGGTCACAATGGACACCAGCATGGTCAGAGCAACGGAAATCATCAGTTTCATGGCAAAAGCCAGGCGGTGATCGAAGTGGAATCTCTGGCAGCCGAGTGGGAAGGTAATTTGCGCTGGCGCGGCGTTGAGCGTCCCTATAGCCCGGAAGATGTTGTGCGCTTGCGTGGCTCCATACAGATCGAGTACACTCTGGCGCGGCTGGGAGCCGAGCAACTATGGAATCTTCTGCACAGCGAGCCATATGTGGCGGCGCTGGGCGCGCTGACGGGCAATCAGGCGGTGCAGCAGGTCAAGGCCGGGCTGAAAGCGATCTACCTGAGCGGCTGGCAGGTGGCCGCGGACGCTAATCTGTCGGGGCAGATGTATCCCGATCAGAGCCTGTATCCCTCGAACAGCGTGCCGCGGGTGGTGCGCAGCATCAACCAGGCGCTACAGCGCGCCGACCAGAT
>DATLSW010000446.1:0-3877 GCA_035533955.1 Ktedonobacteraceae bacterium
GAAGACTCACCGAGGCTGTTGCCGTCAGGCCGCAGCGAATGAAGGTGGTATCACGAGAGCCGTATATTTTGATTGATTGCGCTCTTCGTCCTTCCCATAGGGGGAGAATGAAGGGCGTTTTTTTGTTGGCCTTTGATGCCAACGCACAACCGTGTAGCGGCGCAATTGATTGCGCCCGAATCGGTATGGACGCGATCAATCGGCCCCTACTGGCGCAATCAATTGCGCCGCTACACCACCAATAGCGTATAAAAGCTTTGAAGGGACGAGTAGTGGTTTTCGGTTACAGACAGAGAGTGGGCAATTGGTGAGAAGCCCATCTGCCAACCAGCCGCGAAAAAGGCCCTGTAGGTGCGAGAAGAAATCGCCGCGCGCGAAAGTAGACCTCAGCCGGATGCCCCCGTTAACGGGCAAGAGTCAGTGAAGACTCACCGAGGCTGTTGCCGTCAGGTCGCAGCGAATGAAGGTGGTATCACGAGAGCCGTATATTTTGATTAATTACGCTCTTCGTCCTTCTCCCAGAGTGGAGGACGAAGAGCGTTTTTGTTTATTTTACACCAAATCTGGTGTGTAGGGGCCGATGTATCGCGCCCATGTTGATAATATGAAGGAGGAACACAAGCAATGGCAAACTGTCCTGAGTGCGCAGCCGAGATCAGCGTACAGAGTTTGATGGTCGGCGAGATCACGTACTGTCCTGATTGTAACGCGGAACTGGAAGTCCTGCGCCTGGAGCCGCCGGAAGTGGCGTTGGCTCCGCAGGTTGAAGAAGATTGGGGGGAATGAGATCATGCGCCTCGCGCTCCTGACCTCACGCATTCGCGTGGAAGAAAAGCTGCTCATCGCAGCATTACGGCAACGCGGCATCGACTTCGACATCATTGATGACGGAACGCTGCTGCTTGACCTGGCGCGTCCCGACGAACGCTGGCGTGGCTATGACGCCATTCTCTGCCGCAGTCTGAGCCAGACGCGCGCGCTGGCTGTGCTGCATGTGCTGGAATACTGGGGCGCGCGCGTCTATAACACGGCAGCCGTGACGGAGACCTGCAATGATAAACTGCTGACCACGCTGGCGCTGCTGCGCGCGGGCATCCCGACGCCGCGCACGCTGCTGGCCTTTGAGTCGCCGACGGCCATGCAAGCCAGCGAGCAACTCGGCTACCCGGTCGTCTACAAGCCCATCAGCGGCTCGTGGGGCCGCCTGCTGGCGCGCATCAACGACCGCGACGCGGCGGAGGCCGTCCTGGAACACCAGGAGACGCTCGGCTCGTACCAGCATCACATCCACTACGTGCAGGAGTACATCGCCAAGCCGCAGCGCGATATTCGCGCCTTCGTCGTCGGGGATCGCACCATCTGCGCCATCTACCGCGACAGCGCGCATTGGGTCACAAACACGGCGCGCGGCGCGGTCGCCAGCAATTGCCCCGTCACGCCTGAACTGGATCAGCTCTGCGTGAACGCCGCGCGAGCCGTCGGCGGCGGCATCCTGGCAATCGACGTATTGGAAGACCCGCGGCGCGGTCTGCTGGTCAACGAAATCAATGCCACGATGGAGTTTCGCAACAGCATCGCCCCTACCGGCGTCGATATTCCCAACGCCATGCTTGACTACGTGCTGAGCGAGCAACGCGAGGCGGTGACGCCATGAGTCGTCTGCGCGTCGCCATTGTCGGTGGATCGGGCTATACCGGCGGCGAACTGGCGCGACTGCTGCTCTTTCACCCGCAAGTCGAGGTGACGCAGATCGCGTCCAGCAGCCACGCGGGCCGCTACGTGCAAAGCGTGCATCCAAATCTGCGCAAACTTTGTGCTTTGCGCTTCTGCCATCCCGATGATCTGACGTCCTGTGATCTGGCCTTGCTCTGCCTGCCGCATGGCGTATCTGCCGGAGCAATCGAGCGTTACCGGGGCCTCGCGCCCAGGATTATCGATCTCGCGGCGGATTTCCGGCTGCGTTCCGCCGCGCTTTACGAGCAATGGTATGGCGAAAATCATCCCACTCCTCGCCTGCTGGCGGAAGCCGTCTACGGCTTACCGGAATTGCACCGCGAGGAGCTAGCCTCGGCGACGCTGGTGAGCGGGACGGGCTGCATGGCGACGGCAGCGATCCTGGGTCTGGCCCCACTCTATCGCGCCGGGCTGGTTGATACGACCATCCCACTTGTGGTCGAGGCCAAAGTCGGCTCGTCGGCGGCGGGCGCGACACCCGGTCACAGCAGCCATCATCCTGAACGCAGCGGGGCCGTGCGCTCATTCCAGCCGACAGGACACCGGCATAGCGCCGAACTGCTGCAAGAGTTGGGGCGCGTGACAGACGCCAGCAGTCGCAGTGAAAGCGGCGAACTGCGCCAGCGCGTAGCTTTTTCCGCCACCGCCGTCGAACTGGTGCGCGGCGTTCTCATCACCGCGCATGTCTTTGTCAACGCGCCGGTAGACGAGCGCGCGCTGTGGCGTATCTATCGTGACGCCTACCAGCGCGAGCAATTTATTCGTCTCGTCAAAGAGCAGCACGGCGTGTACCGCTATCCCGAACCAAAGATTCTGGCGGGCAGCAACTATTGCGATATTGGCTTCGCGCTCGACACGGATCAGCAGCGCGTCGTCGTCATCGCCGCCCTGGATAATCTGATGAAGGGCGCGGCGGGCAATGCTGTGCAGGCGCTCAATGCCATGCATGGCTGGGATGAGTCGCTGGGCCTGACGTTTCCCGGACTGCACCCGGTGTAGTCCAAAAGATCGACAAAAAGGAGTCGCATCATGACGCTTGTAGTGAAAATCGGCGGCGGCGCGGGTATCATCAGCGAAACCATCCTGCGCGAGCTTGCTCAGTGCATCGCCGATGGGCAGCGCGTCGTCGTCTTGCATGGCGGGTCCGATCTCACAAACACGCTTTGCGAACGCCTGGGACAGCCAGCGCAGATGATCATATCGCCAAACGGCATGGTCAGTCGCTACACCGACAGCGAGACGCTGCCAATCTACGCGATGGCGGTGGCCGGTCAGATCAATACGGAGTTGGTGGCGCAGTTGCAGCGCCGCGGCGTCAACGCCATCGGGCTGGCGGGAGTCGATGGGCGGTTGCTCGTGGCGAGACGCAAGGCCACCGTGAGATCGCTTTCAGCGGATGGTCGCCAGCGCATCTTGCGCGATGATTATACGGGCAAGATCGAAGTGGTGAATGACGCGCTGCTACGACAGTTGCTCGACGCCGGTTATACGCCGGTGATCGCGCCCCTGGCGTTGGGCCGCGACGGGGAACGTTTGAATGTCGATGGCGACCGCGCGGCAGCCGCCGTGGCAGCCTCGCTGCACGCGGAAACGCTGGTGATCATCACCAACGTATCTGGCCTGCTGGCCGATCCATCAGATACGACGACGTTGATCCGCACCATTCCCGCTGTCGCTCTGGCCGATTATATGCACTATGCTCAGGGGCGCATGAGAAAAAAATTGTTGGGCGCGCAAGAAGCCTTACAGGGAGGCGTGCCGCGCGTGTGCATCGGATGCGCATCGCTGCTCGCCGTTCTCAACGGCGCGGGTACAGCGATTGAGTAGCGGCGCAATGCATTGCGCCTGTGGGGCCGATTTATCGCACCCTGTGCGATTCTGGCGCAATTCATTGCGCAGCCACAGCGAGGCATGATAGCTTACAGGAAGGAACACAGCATGACGACAACGGTTGAGCGAGAAAACGCCTATACGAGCGGCGTCTACGGCAAACGCGCCGTGACGCTGGTACGCGGACAGGGCGCTGTCGTGTGGGATGAGCAGGGGCGCGAGTATATCGACTGCACGGCGGGCTACGGCGTGGCGAACATCGGACACGCGCGCCCAGAGATCGCGGCGGCGCTGGCGGCGCAAGCGCAGCGCC
>DATLSW010000447.1:0-17701 GCA_035533955.1 Ktedonobacteraceae bacterium
CATTTCCCTTCCGCGATCACCTGGGAGAGAGCTTTCTCCAGGCGTTCCGCAGCTTCGCGCTCGCAGAGATGGCGCAGCATCATCGCCCCCGAAAACATCATCGCCATCGGGTTCACCTTGTTCTGCCCGGCATACTTGGGCGCGCTGCCATGCACTGGCTCGAAGACGGCATACTGACTACCGATGTTCGCTCCCGGCGCAACTCCCAGGCCGCCGATCAGACCAGCCGAGAGATCGGAGATAATATCGCCATAGAGATTGGGCAAGACCAGCACATCATACATCTCAGGCTTTTGCACCAGTTGCATACACATATTGTCAACAATACGATCTTCAAACTGGATATCGGGATATTCTTTGGCGACCTCGTGGGCCGTGGAAAGAAAGAGACCATCGGAACATTTCATAATATTGGCTTTATGCACGGCAGTCACTTTGCGATGCCCATTCGCGCGCGCATAGTCAAAAGCAAATTTCACGATGCGTCGGCTCGCCATGACCGAAATAAGCTTGATGCTCATGGCCGAATCGTCTCGTGGACGAATGCCGGTCGTGCGAGCGATCATTTCGATCATCTCTTCTTGTTCCGGAGTGCCGCGTTGAAACTCGATACCAGCGTATAAGTCCTCGGTATTCTCGCGCACAATGGTCAGGTTAATATTTTCGTAGCGAGAGCGCAGACCAGGATACGTTTTCGCGGGTCGTAAATTGGCGTAGAGATCAAGGGTTTTACGGAGCGTCACATTGGCGCTGCGAAAGCCTTTACCAACGGGGGTAGTGATCGGCCCTTTCAGAGCAACTTTGTTCCGTTTGATCGACTCTATCACATCATCCGGTAAAACCGTGCCATACGCTTCGACCATTGCCAGGCCAGCCCTGCGCACATCCCAAACAAACTCCACGCCCGTCGCCTCAAGCACGCGGCGCGTCGCCTCGGTAATTTCTGGCCCGGTTCCATCCCCTGGGATGAGCGTTACTACATGTGGCATCTTTGAAAACCTCCAAACAGCAGAGTTTCCTCTCAAATAAATATATTCTTCATCCTTTTCGATTATATCACTTCAAACCGATGCTGTTTTTGCTGCCCAGTACCAGCGCGTCTCCATTCTTGATGGAAAAAGTGGAATGCGCTCACGCGGGCGGGGCAGAGCCACCGCCCCTACTGAGTGCGCGGCACATTTCACCTGGAAGCGCGCAACAACTAATACCCCCAATCTTTCGGATTGGGGGTATTAGTATCAGCTTTCTTTCGTTTTGATATGTTTACACATCACCGACGGTCTTCTGCTTTTTCACGGAAGAGCGCGCGGCGGTTTTCTTCGCAGCTGATGACGTCGTTTTGGCAGACGCCCTGGTTGTTGTCGCTCGCTTTGTTCTGGAAGCAGTCTTGCCCGCAGCGGCTTTGCTGGCGGTTTTCTTCGCGGGAGACTTCGCGGCTGTTGTCGTGCGACGCCTGGACGTTTTTCCGCCTGTAGCAGATGTCGCTGCTTGCTCACCTGCTGCCTTACTTGCCGCACCCCGGCGTGTCGAGCGAGCCGCGGTCGTCCCATCCTGGTGAGGTTTTTCCTCGACGCTGCGCTGCGGGAGGATCACCTCGGCGTAACAAACCGGGTCTTGTCCGGCGCGTGGCACAACCATAAGGCCGCCACAATTGGGACACAGATCAGGCACGGGACGTTCCCAGATCGCGAAATTGCAGGTTGGGTAGTGACTGCACCCGTAGAAGATGCGTTTTCGCTGGCGCGTCTTGCGCTCCACAAGGTCGCCGCCGCACTGGGGACATAAAGCCCCGGTCTTCGTCACGACGGAGCGACCATAGCGGCATTCCGGGAAACCGGAACACGAGATGAAACGCCCATAGCGGCCGGTGCGAATTATCAGGTGACGGCCACAATCGGGGCAGAGTTCCTCAAGTTCCTCGACCGGCTTCTGCACGCGGTTCATCTCAGCTTCGGCCTTCTCCATCGTGATTTTGAAATCACCATAGAAGCCGCGCAAAAATTCCGTCCATGATTGCCGTCCCTCTTCTACGTCATCCAGCTTGCGCTCCATCTCGGCGGTAAAGCCGACATCGACAATATTGGGAAAATGCTTGTTCATCACTTCATTGACCGTCTCGCCAAGCCATGTCGGCACAAAACGGCGCTGATCCTGGTCAACATAGCCGCGATCCTGGATGGTGCTGATAATCGGCACATAGGTACTCGGTCGCCCGATGCCCCGTTCCTCCAGTTCTTTAATCAAGCTGGCCTCGCTGAAGCGCGGCGGTGGCTGCGTAAAATGCTGATCAGGCTGCAACTTATGCAGATCAAGCGGCTCCTGGGGCGTTAGCGCGGGCAGCAATTTCTCATCTTCCTCGCGCGGCCAGACAGCATAGAAGCCGGGGAATTTCAGATGCGAGCCATTGGCGCGGAAGACGTACTGCGCCGCCGCGATATCCGCGCGCACGGTATCGAATACGGCAGGGGCCATGAAGCTGGCGACAAAACGCCGCCAGATCAGCGTATACAACTTGAGCTGATCAGCGGTAAGATGCACTCTCACCACCTGCGGCGTCAAGGTAACATCGGTCGGGCGAATCGCTTCATGGGCATCCTGCGTGGTTGCTTTGGCCTTGCCTGTGCGTCCTGCCCCGACATACTCGCGGCCAAATTCCTGCGCGATGTAACCTTTAACACTGGCCTGAGCCTCGTCAGAAATGCGCGTCGAGTCGGTACGCATGTAGGTAATCAAGCCTTGATGGCCGCGCTCGCCCAATTCAATGCCCTCGTAGAGATGTTGGGCCAGGCTCATCGTCTTTTTAGGTTTAAACGAGAGGCGCGAAGAGGCTTCCTGCTGCATCGTGCTGGTCGTATAAGGCGCGTTAGGCTGGCGGCGCTGCTCTTTCTCTTCCACTTTCAGAACGACATATGCCGCCCCTTGCAGATCTTTGAGAATGGCATCGGACTCTTCTTTGGACGAGATTTTGATGCGCCCCTTTTCCGGCCTGGGCGACTTCCCAGTACTGGAAGACGCTTCAGTCACTGCTTCATCGTTTTCCGCGCCGGTCTCATCATTGGCCGCCGTACCCACGTCTTTGAGGCGTGAAACAAGCTGTGCTTCAAACAACTCCTGCTGCGCGTGCTTGCTCAATGTGGCTGTAATGCTCCAATACTCCTCCGGTACAAAGGCGCGAATCTCCATCTCGCGGTCGCAGATGAGCCGCAGCGCCACAGATTGCACGCGCCCCGCGCTCGTACCGGACTGAATGCGCCGCCAGAGCAAGGGGCTGATTTTATAGCCAACCAGGCGATCCAGGACGCGGCGCGCCTGCTGCGCGTTGAACAGGTCTTCATCAATCTCGCGCGGCTTGCTGATCGCTTCCTGCACAGCCCGTTTGGTGATTTCATGAAAAACGGCGCGGTGCGGATGCTGCAAGCCCAATGTGTGTTTGAGCGACCACGCGATAAATTCCCCTTCGCGATCAGGGTCAGGGGCAAGGTAGACTTCCTCGGCCCGCTTCGAGGCCGCTTTCAAATCGTCGATCAGTTTATCTTTCTTCTCTATCACCTCGTACTGCGGCTCAAAATCCTTGCGCGTATTGACGCCAAGACCGCGCTTCGGCAGATCGATGATATGCCCCATCGATGCTTTGACTTCAAAGTCACGCCCCAGAAATTTTTCAATGGTTCTCGCTTTTGCCGGTGATTCTACAATAACCAGTTTTTTTGCCATGCAACCTGCCCGATCCTTCTCCTTAAAAATTGTGTCGCGCGCCTCTCGTTGCTTTGATAAACACGCTATCCATATACACAGCATAGAATAGCACACGTTGACAAGAGGCTAGTATCCTTTCCTATTGTAACGCCTACACTAGCAAAATATTCCCAAATCTCCCACATTCAGCTCTCTCGCGAACATGACAGCCGGGAATGCCCCTCAGTTTTGTGCAAAATGCCAGGGCTGGGGCAAGCTCGGTCCCTACCCTCCACGTATCAACCGGCGTGTGTTTGCCAAAAACCGAGGAGCACTTCGCTGCTCGCTTGACCTCCTTGCTTACTCATGCTATTCTGCATATGTCGAACTGATAGACGCGCTGTTTAGGAGAAACATCATGGAACAACAGAGATCGTTGGAAAAATCGCCGCCCACAAATGCATCCGCCGGGCAGAAGCGCGGCTGGCGAGCGAGACGCAACTCGTCGAACGCGCCGGGCAAAACATCACGCGGGAAAACGGTGCTTAAAGCAAGGCGGCGAGGCATTTCGCTGCGAGCCAGCATGGCCGTATTGACCGGGCGACTGGTCGGCACATTGAGCCGTCGCCTGGGCTTCGGTGGCGGAACAAGCATCGCGGGTTTAACCGCGCAGCGCATCTCCCCCGACATTGTGAATCACCTGGCAGCCGAGCTTGAGTACGGCAGCGTCATGGTGACAGGGACAAACGGCAAAACAACTACCAGCGGCTTTATCGCAGCGGCATTGCGCGAATCTGGTCTGCGCGTATGGCGCAACCGCGAAGGCTCGAACCTGATGGGCGGTATTGCGAACGCGCTCGTCATGCGAGCGCTGCCGTATGGACGCTTGCGGCGCAAAGGACGTGCCATCGCCGTCTTCGAGGTAGACGAGGCAGTGATCAAGAAAGCGACACAGGCCATCCCACCACGGGTGCTGGTCTTCACCAACCTCTTTCGCGATCAACTCGATCGCTACGGTGAAGTCGATAGCATCGCCACGCGCTGGCAGCAGACGATCAACGCCCTTTCTCCAAACAGCATCCTCGTGCTGAATGCCGACGATCCAGCGACTGCCAATCTTGGTCGCACGTTTGACGGACAGGTTCTCTACTTCGGCATCGATGATCCCGCGCTTGATCTGGCCGCGCAGCCAGATACGGCCGCGCGACACCAGGTAATGGATACCCGCGTCTGTCCGCAATGCGGTCGCGATTACGAGTATACGCTGCGCTATTACAGTCATCTGGGCCATTACTTTTGTCCCTCTTGCGGAAACATTCGCCCCCAACCGGACGTGAGAGCAACTCGCGTTCATGCCGATGAGTTCGATCGTATGCGTATCAGCGTGGCAAGCGGCGATAGAGAGGCAAAAGCGCAAGAAATTGTCCTCCCTCTGCCTGGCCTCTATAACATCTATAATGCGCTGGCGGCAGTGACGACGGCGCAGGCGCTGCATATCGGCTGGGAGCCGACGATTATCGGCATCGAGCAGTTCAAGCCGGCATTTGGCCGCGGGGAACGAGTACAGGTCGAGGGCCGCACGCTGCGCCTGCTCCTCGCCAAGAACCCGACAGGCTATAATGAAGTGCTGCGCACGCTATTCAGCGAGGGAGCGTCTCGTCACGTTCTCTGCATTCTCAACGACAACAGCGCCGATGGGCGGGACGTCTCGTGGATATGGGATATTGATGTGGAACAAGCCGTTGGTCACACCGATACGCTGGTACTTGGCGGCACGCGCGCTCTTGACCTTGCCCTGCGCTTTAAATACGCGGGCATGGCGCAGGATGCGATGGTGATCGTGCCGCCAGCGCCGCTCCGTACCCTAAAACGAGAAGCACTGCGCGTCAACCGTAATGGCAAGAGAAAAAAGAATAAACAAAGTGTGAAGATCGAGAAGGGCGCGCGCGCGGCGGAAACGTCACGCGCAGGCATCACGGCGGCACTCGACGCGGCCATTCATATGACGCCCGTCGGTGAAACGTTGTTCGTGATTCCGACGTATACGGGATTGTTAGAAATCCACCGCGAGCTGGAACGCCGGGGCTTGACGCCGCATTACTGGGAAGGACAGATCGATGAAACGTGAAACCACGCCTCGTTTGACGCTGAAACTGGGACACCTGTATCCCGATCAGTTGAATCTCTACGGGGATCGAGGGAACATCCTGGCGCTGCGACGGCGCTGCCAGCAGCGCGGCATCGAACTGCGTGTCATCAGCCTGGGCATCGGCGACGCGCTCGCGCCCGATGAATATGATCTGCTTTTTATCGGCGGGGGACAGGACCGCGAACAAGCGCCGGTAGCACAAGATTTATATGAGGTCAAAGGGATCGGGTTGTGGGCCGCTATCGAAGACGACATGCCGGTACTGGCGGTATGCGGCGGTTATCAATTGCTGTCGCATTATTATCGTCCGGCACAGGGGCCGGATATGCGCGGGCTGGGCGTATTCGACGCCTGGACGATCCATAAAGGGCCGCGCGCGCCGCGCTGCGTTGGTGACATTGCTATCACATGGAATGGCAGCACGCTGGTTGGCTTTGAGAATCATGGCGGCCGCACATACCTGGGAACAGCGCAGCCGTTGGGAACCGTGTTGAAAGGCTACGGCAATAACGCGGAAGATCATAGCGAGGGAGCGATCTATCGCAACGCCTATGGCACGTATATGCATGGCTCGCTGCTGCCAAAAAATCCGCACTTCACGGATTACCTGATTACGCTCGCCTTGCGGCGCACGTATGCGCTACAAGCGCAGCTTTCCCAGGATGAAAACAGGACAAACGACATGAAACCGCTTTCTCCGCTTGATGACCACCTGGAATGGGAAGCGCACGCGGCATTGTTAGAACGTATGGGATTGCATAGTGCGGCAAACGCCGCTTTACTGGTTACGTAAAGGCCGACAGCCTCTCCGGGGAGACAGCCTCTCTGGGAGAGAGGCAATCATAATCGCGCCTACGAGGGATACTATGAGTTTTGACCGATCACAAGGACGCTGCTCGTTCTGCGGTCGCCGCGCGTCAGAAGTACGCCGGATGGTGGCCGGGCCGGGCGCAGCATATATCTGTGACGAGTGCGTGGCGCTCTGTGAAGAAATTCTTCATGATAACGCGCCATTTTCTGCGCAGGCATTGGAGCTGGCTTCGCGTCCACCTGTAGTCACAGCCATTCCCGCGCCGATGGACGCGAGTGCCACCACAGCAGCGCGCGAACCGCATCGCACGATCACCGTCGAACTGGAACAGAAACAGCAAGGCATGACACTGATGCTGCGCGAACTACAATTGTTCACAGAACACTTTGAACTGCGCTATCTCTGGATCAGGCCGCCGTTAGCGAGCGGCTTTGCCTTCGTGCCAAGATTGATTTTCATGGTCGAGGACGACAGCGGAAAGCAATGGATGGGCGATCGCGGCGGCATCTTACTGGCGCGGCCAGAACTCGCCAGTGATTCGCAGCAGGCCGTGTACGAGGGCAGCGCGCGCTTTCGCCCGGCTATAGGAAATGAGACCCACATGCTGCATGTGCGCGCCGCCGACCCGCTTGGGCAATTTGAACAGCCACCGCTGAAGCCGTGGGAATTTGAAATTACGTTGTCACTGCTGTGATCTGGGACGCGGCACGCGCGCCCCACTATGCCATTTATTCCGCCTCCGGCACAAGCAAGCCATACCCTCCAGTATCGAGCCGATACATCACGTTGACGCTGTTTGTAGCCTCATTAAAGAACGGAAAGAACGACAGGCCCAGCATCTCCATTTGCGCGATGACCGCCTGATCATCCATCGGCCTTGCCGGCAACCGGCGTATCTCCAGGATTCTCGTCCAGATCTCCTCGTTCTGCTCGCGGCTAATGTTTGTGCCATCCTGGGCATCGCTCTGCTCTTCTGCCATCTCCTCTGCAAAATCCTCTTCCTCCTCCTCTGTTAGAGAAGTAAGAAGACCGACGCGCGAGAGGGAAAGCACTTCTACCTGCGTTGTATGCCGACGCCTGGCTGATGTCTGACGGTCTTTTTGGCGGCCAAGTTGGGTCATAATCTTCGCCAGGGCAAGATCGAACGCCATGTTAGCATTGACCGCGCTCATCTCGCTGTGTACATAGTGCGTATTCCCGGTCAGTGCCAGTTGCACCGAAAAGCGATCATGAGTGCTGCGTGTCTTTTCTTCGCTCACCATGACCTCAAGACGCGCGGCTTCCCCAACCAGACGGGAAAGTTTTTGCGCCTTCCGTTCGATGATCTGCTGCAACCGTGAATTCACATCCATCTGTTTCCCCTTGATGATAATGTCCATTCGACAACCTCTCTTTCAATCCAACAACATACAAATGGAGTCGCCTGAGCCAATTCATCCTCACCTTCAATGCGTTTGGGTATGGGTTTTCATATCTCCTTTATCTTTATTCTACCACTTTTTCCCTTATCGACAAAGCGGCGCGCCCGTCTCCAGGTATATGTTGTGTGTGGTCAGGTTGTGGTGCAGCACAGAGCGCTGGTGCGCGTACTCCAGCACCTCGGCGCTTTGATGCAGATAGCGGCTGGCGGTGAGGGCATCAAACAACCCATATTGCGTGATGCAGGTATGCGTAGGACGCTATTCCTCCTCGCATGGCAAGATGAGATCTACAGCCACGAAGCGGAGTTCACTCGAATAATGAGCGCCTTCGGCATCGGGCAGCCAGAGCTGGTCAGGTTCGGGAAGCATTTCGGAGATGGTGATCGAGACCTCCCGCGGGTCGAGCGCCATATCACGGCGTACCAGCTTCGCAAAGATATCGACATAGATCGGACTATCGAAATCGAGAAAGCAGGGTTTTGGTTCGCTCGCTACCTTTACAAAAACGAAACGCGGCATCCCTTGTTCCCGCGCCCAACGCCGCACCGCCAGGAAGCGGTTCGCGGGCGACTTCTCTTTCGCAAAGGCTATCTCGGCTGGAGCAAATGACCACGTTTCACGAGCAATCACCATGCGATCAACCGTGATACGCGGCAGATGCTTTTCAGCCGGGAAGAGCTTAAAGCAACCCACAACGAGCCGCGAGAGAAATTCGGCAAAGACCTCGATCACGTCGAATTGGCAGCGCTCGTCCCGCGTGCGAACGACGAGCCGCCCATCGACTCGTTCGATGACCAGCTCGCCAAGCGGCAGTACGCGCGAATGCGGATCAGGACAGGCATCGGGAGCATAGACGAGGCGAAAATCCTTTGGCGTCGTCAAGACGGGACGCACTCGCGTCAGCGGTAAGTACTGTTTGGAGAAGACCGGTAACACCCGCGGCTCAGGTAAGTCGAGAACGGTATTGTAGAGGATATCCTGCGGCTCTGGATGCTGCATCAAGAAGGCCATAATTTGCAAGGTATTCATGGCTATATGAAATTCACCCATGATCAACTGGTAGTTCCCCTCGCGTATCGCCTCCGGGCTGGCTGCCTGGATCAGAATATCCGGGCTATGATAACAAGCAGCCCGCCAGCCGGGGCCAGGTGCGTCGAACGCGGCAAGGACGCGCGGACGCAATTCCTCGCTGGTAAAGTGGACGCGCTTCTGCCTGTCTTCACTGGCAAGCCCAAATACCTGCGCCCAGCGTTCCTGGAAGATTGGAACCAGGGCATCGACCAGTCGCTCATCGTCATTAAATAAGAGAGGCTGCACCCAGAGCCAGAAGCTGGCGAAATCTACAATCGGAGAACCGCCCTGTTTGACCAGTTCATCATATGCCTCCATAAATGCCTGGCGATAGAACGCGGCGACGTGATACGTGAACCAGCGCGCGCTAATCAGGAACAGAGAAAGCGGCTGGCCGAGTGTCCGCGTTATTTCCGGCCCCAGGTCGATCTCGACATCGCGCAGGCAGTCCTCGTAGACCAGGGTACGGGCGGCATAAGTTTTCCCGTCGGAGCGCGTGGCCGCGTGGCCGGTCAGTTCGACAAAGGTGGTTTCCAGGTTGTGCATTGCCTCGTCTAATTGCTCAGGATAACCTGCCGCGCGCGCTATTGCGTCCCTGGCGTCTTCCAATATATCCAGCTTTTCCAGGCAGCGCTGGCGTAACAGGTCATCACTGATACGGTTGAGTTGTTGGCGCAAGGCACGTTCAGGATAGGCTTCCTCCGGCAACGCTTCGAACGTCCAAAGAATGCGCCTGGCCGCGCTCAATTGCTCAAGAACGCTGTAGACCTCCGCTTCGTTCTCCAGACCACTATCGGGATTGGAGACGAGTTCAGTCGCGATTTCCCTCGCGGTGCGCAAGCCATCGCACGCCCGCAAGACATTGCTCTGTTGTCGGCTGAGCGTGAGCGGCTTCGCGAACGGCACGAAGAGCCGCGCGCCCTCCAGGTGGACATGGGGCATAAGGCGCGGCACAAACCAGGGCCATAGCTGCCTGTCTCGCGCCATTGTCTCGGCCAGCGCGTCAATACACCAACCCTCGAAATACACTGTGCGTTTGGCAAGCAGGCGCGAGCCGGGATGAATGGTGATGGCCTCTCCCGATGGCGCGAGCCGGGCGCACCCAACTGGACCAAAAAAGCCGATGGTATCGTTCTTCGTCGCGTAACGCTGCACATAATTCGCGATGAGTACCTCGTGACGCCGATGCTTCGACTGCCGCGAGGTCTCTTCCGGTGTATGGCGCAACAGCGCGTCAATGCCGCTATGGATAGCCTGACGATTTTGCCACATCACTGCTTCGCGTAAATGCTCCGTACCTGCTATCTGGTGAATGGCCCGCGAGACCTGAAGCAAGGCCGCTGAGAATGCCTGCTGGTAATACTCCTGAGTTGCACTCAGACGCTCATGGGATGCTTCATTACTCGTTTGCCGCGCTTCGTTCTCGGCCTGTATGAGCTGGTCGGCGGCGGCGGCGCATTCAGGAACGGCGAGTTGCAGCGCCTGATGCACAGGGAAGCCCGCGCCTCGTACACAGACACAGCGCCACATGGCCCATTCGTCGTCGCTCAATCCCACCAGGTGCGCCGGTAAACCAGCCTCTTCCTCAATTCCAGTGTTTTCAGCAGCATACTCCGCTGTTAATCCCTGATTGCCGCCTTGCTCGTGTTTGTCCACCTGCTCATCTCCAGACTATTTACAAGAATGCATCGACCGGGTCTATCACACCCTTACGCAAGAAGTGTACCGGAGAACATGCGCCATGTCATGCCTTCAGGCGCGTAGAAAAAATACGCTTGAAACGGCATGACAACGCATCCAGCCTCAAGTACGCTTATGAAGAGACCTGAGAACACCGGGAAACAGTCTGAAAGACGAATCGCTATCACAAGGAGTACCGTTACATGGCAACGAGCATTTATCCTCCGGTCGCCATCGAGATCGAATCCCTGAGTAAGGTGTACTACCAGCGCAATAAGACAGCCATACACGCGGTGGAGAACCTCAATCTCACCGTACCCGCCGGTCAGGTATTTGGTTTTCTGGGCGCGAACGGCGCGGGCAAAACAACGACCATCAAAATGATCTGCGGCGTCATCATTCCCAACAGTGGCCGGGTCTGCGTGAATGGCTACGACGTAACGCGCAACCGCGGCATAGCTATGAGACAAGTCGGCGCGGTACTGGAAGGTACGCGCAATGTCTACTGGCGGCTCACCGCCTGGGAAAATCTAATCTATTTCGGACAACTCAAAGGCTGCTGGGGCAAACCGCTGAAGGCGCGCGCCGAACAGCTTTTACGCGAGCTTGACCTGTGGGATCGCCGCAACGATACGGTGCGCACATTTTCGCGTGGTATGCAGCAGAAAGTCGCCATTGCCAGCGCGCTCATCGCAGACCCTCCGATTATCCTGCTCGATGAGCCGACGTTGGGCCTCGACTTCCACGCATCGCACACGGTCAAAGAATGGATTGTGCGCCTGGCTCATGAACGAGGCAAAACCGTCGTCCTCACTACGCACCAGCTTGACATGGCGCAGGAACTGTGCGACCGTGTGGCGATCATCCGCAAAGGCCGCCTGCTGGCGAACCAGCCATTGTCGGAACTGCTTGATCTCTTCTGCCACGAACACTACCAGATTCGCATCAAAGGCGGCATTGAGAGCTATCACGCCTCTCGCTTCGCCGGGCTGACCATGGATACGGAAAACGGCGATACGATCCTGTCTGGAGCCATCGCGGATCAAGCGACATTGCACCAGCATCTTGCCAAAGTCTACGATTTACAGCTCCCCTTGCTCTCGGTGACGCGCATCGAACCCAACCTGGAAGAGGTATTTATGCAGTTGCTGAACGAGGGAGAGAAAGGAGAGCAGCATGAGAACCGCATTGTTAGTTATGTGCAATGAAACCTATAAGCGCATCCTGGTGATCTGGGACTACAAATTTAACGTTCTCGTCCAACTTATTATGGTGGGCATCATCTTTATCGGCGCCAGCTTCTTACTGGGAGGGGGACAGTTCAACCCGGCGCAGTTGGCCTCGCTATTTCTAGGCTACGTAGTCTGGTTCTACGCCCGCCTTGTGATTATGGGTACCAGCGGCGATATCATCGGCGAAGCGGAGAGCGGCACTCTGGAGCAGATGTACATGACTCCCGCGCCAACAGAAATGCTCATCCTGGGACATGTCCTGGCGACGCTCATCACTACGACCATTATGGTTTTGTTGACCGCGTTCTCCTTGCTGCTGATCCTGCATATCAGCGTGCCTTTCAGTTGGGAAGCCATACCTGTCCTGGCATTAACGATGGTTGGCCTCTTCGGCTTCACCCTCACCCTGGCCGGAGCAGCCCTGGTCTTCAAGCAGATCGAAGCATTGGCGGACTTGCTGCAAAATCTGCTGCTCTTCCTGACTGGTTCGCTGCTACCCATCACCCACTTTCCCACCTGGCTGGCAACCATTGCCAGGACGCTGCCCATCACGCAGGGCATCGATGTCTTGCGCAATGTCGTGCTGACCAACCAATCGCTGCCCCAGGCATGGGCTAACGGCAGCCTGGGCCTGCTCGTCCTGAACTCAGCCATCTACCTCGTCACCGGCTGGCTCATTTTCAAATGGTGCGAGCGCACCGCCAAAAAACAGGGTTCTCTGAGCCATTATTAACAGCGATCACAAGGGAGCAACGAGAAAAAAAGCTCATCAAATTGGTGAGCTTTTTTTCTCGTTGCTCCCTTGTGATCGCTCTGCTGGTAAGCATTGGCACGATCTTCAGGAAGGCTCTGGCAAAAACCCGACGCGCACAAAATACGACAGGTAGGTTGCTATCAGTTGCGCATCGACGGGCGGGCAGGTGATGGATGTGCTTGCCAGACCGTACAGCGTGTTCGCGCTGCCGAAGACGACGCGCGGCTGGCTATGGCGCGCTTGATCCTCTTCGATATGCTGTGGGAACAGCGACAGGAACGAAGCGAGGGTATTCTCAGCCTGCCCTGCCGAGCGTTCCAGCGCCGCACGCCAGGCAGGATACGCTACTTGCCGCACCGGATAGCCAGCTTCGTTGATGCGGGCAACCAGTTCTCCCACCAGAACGCTGGTCGGATTGTGCAGGTGGAATACCTTCCCCAGTGACTCCTTCCGGCGTGACAGCGCGACCAGCGCCCGGCCCACGAAGTCTACCGGCGTCATTTCTAGCCGATCTTCGCTAACGATGGTTGGGATGCTGCCAAGCTGGACACAGCCTTTGATCATACGGCACAGCACATCATCGGTTCCCCAGGCGCCGGTCTGGCTATGCCCGGTCACACGTCCCGGCCTGTAGATAGCCACCGGCAATCCTCGCGCGCGCGCGCCGACAACCAGTTTTTCCGCTACCCACTTGCTCTGCTCATAACCTTCGTGCAAGTAGTCACGATGAGCATCCAACAATTCCTCTTCGTCAATTAGCTGCCCTGGCGCGACAGCGGCGGGCGAGAACACGCTGAGTGTCGATACATAGTGCAGAGGTTTCACCTTGCGAGACGCCGCCAGGCGCAAGACTTCCTGTGTGCCAAGCACGTTGGTCGCCTTCAGATCATGGTAGGCGTAGACAGTATTGACCAGGGTGCCGCTGTGATAAATGACATCCAGCTTCGCGGCCAATTGCGCGAACACATCGCGCGCCAGCCCCAATAACGGCTGCTCCAAATCGCCACTCACGGGGATGATACGGTTACTGTACGCTGGTTGCCAGAGGAGTGCGCTTTCCAGCGCGCGTTGTAACTTGTGCCTGCCATCCTCTATGCTGGAACAGCGCACAAGGCAATAAATATCGGCTGTAGTCTGCTGCAAAAGTTCGGCGAGCAGTACTGTACCCAGGAAACCTGTAGCGCCGGTCAGGAAAATACTGGCGGGTTCAGCATCCGGTAAGCTATATGGCTCAACAGGAACGATACTTGGATCAAGCGCCGCCTCAGCCTGCAAATCTAGCGTCGGCGGTTGAGAGACTGCTGCTGGAGATGGCTGAGTGAGCGCCTGCTCTACCTGTGCCGCCAACCCGGCGGCTGTCGGAGCCTCAAATAGACTGCGCAAGGGCAGATTGATGGACCAGGCCGCGCGCACCCGCGCAATTAGTTGCACGGACAGCAGCGAATGACCACCTATCTCAAAGAAGTTATCGTGTATGCCTACTCGTCTCAGGTGCAGTACCTCGGCCCACAATTCCACCATACGTTCTTCAACCGGCGTGGTAGGCGCGACATAGGTTTCCTCTTGCCCAGGACGCAGGTACTCGTCCAGCGCGGGCAGCTTGCGGCGATCGACTTTACCATTAGCTGTGACAGGCAAGGCATCCAGAAGCACGAACGCTGCGGGAACCATATATTCGGGCAGTTGTTCCTGGAGATAGCGGCGCAGCTCGCGAGATGATAGTTCATAGCCAGCTCTGGCTACCACGTAAGCTGCCAGGCGTTTCTCGCCGCTTGCGCCCGCTTGCGCCTCGACAACGGCCACTTGCATGGCGGGATGCCGCGCCAGCGCCGCCTCGATCTCTCCCAATTCAACGCGGAATCCGCGAATCTTGACCTGCGTATCGGCGCGTCCCAGGAACTCTATTGTGCCGTCGGACCAGAAACGCGCTCTATCTCCTGTTTTATAGAGCCTCATCCCACTCCGCGCCGTAAATGGATCAGGCAAAAATTTCTGTGCGGTCAACGCGGGATCATTGGCATAGCCGGAAGCAAGACACTCGCCGCCGATGTAGAGATCGCCAGTGACGCCTATCGGACAGGGATACAGGTAGGGATCAAGGATGTAGTAGTGAGCATTCTGAATGGGCTTTCCATACGGAATGCTCGCCCAGTGCGCCGCCACTTCCTGGACACGGTAGAAGTTCGACCAGACCGTGGCTTCTGTTGCTCCGCCCAGACTCACCACCTCCGCGCACGGGAACTGTTCTCGTGTCGCGTCCGGCAGCTTCAGCGGAATCCAGTCGCCGCTCAAGAAGATCAGTCGCAGCTTGCTCGTCCGGCTGCTGTCTCGCGTCGGTGATGATGCAAAAAAAGGCACAAGCTGTTGCAGCGCCGCCGGTGCCGAATCCCAGAAGGTAATCGGCGCGTCATGCAGCAGTTCAAGCAGGCGTTCAGGCTCCTTGAGATCGGGGCCAGGCATGACCTGGATGGAACCGCCCGCCGCGAGCAGCCCAAAAATGTCATACACCGAGAGATCAAAGCACAGGGAGGTGATAAATAGCACGCGGTCGGCAGCATCAACGGCAAACGTTCGATTAACCCACTCGATCAGATTGATCACTGGCCGATGGCGCACCATCACACCTTTCGGCGTTCCGGTAGTACCGGAGGTGAAAATAATATAGGCCAGGTCGTCCGGGCCGCTCTGCCTGGGAAGATTTTCCATTGGGAGCGTATCCAGTTCGGCGCGTGTCCATACCCGTTGCTCGCTCATCCGCTCCAATGCTTCGTGTGAAAAGTCTTGATCCAGGCAAATAATGTTCTCCAGATCAGCAAGCTGCGATTCCTGTAGCGTGACGAGGAGCTTGCTTTGCGTGATAAGTGTACGAATATGCAGCGAAGAGAGAATCCATTGGATGCGCGCCGCCGGAAAGCTGGTTTCGAGAGGCACATAAGCGCCACCAGCTTTCAAAATGCCCAGCAGTGCGGGAATCATTTCTAGCGAGCGCTCCATATACACGGCCACCGCTGCCCCTGGCCCGGCATCAATGGCATGCAGGTGATAGGCTAGCTGGTTGGCCTGCGCGTTCACTTGAGCATAGGTGAGACATTCTTCCCCAAAAACCACGGCCACTGCGGCAGGCGTTCGCTCTACCTGAGCCTCTAATAGCTCGTGAATACACCTGTCGCGCGTGTAATCAGCCTCGGTCGCGTTCCATTCCTCCAGCAACTGCTGCTGTTCAGCCGACGAGAGCAAAGGGAGATCAGCAATGTGCCACGCTGGGTCAGCAGCAACTAATTCCAGCAGCGCCAACCAATCTTCTTTGATATGCTGGATGATCGGCTCATCGAAGAGGGCAGAGCTGTACTTGAACCCGCCAACCAGCTCCTCTCCTTTTTCCCTCAAGGTCAGATCGAGATCAACGGTGGTCGTTTCACTCTCGACGCGCAAGAAGCTAGGGGCCAATGCTGGCAGGTTCACCTGCTCCCGTGGGTCGTTTTGTAACGCGAACAACGCCTGGAAAAGCGGATTACGGCTCAGATCGCGCCTGGATTGTAGTTCTTCCACCAGTTTTTCGACTGGCGCGTCCTGGTGAGTATAAGCATCCAGCGCGACCTCGCGCACGCGGCTCAGAAGTTCGCGGAAAGTGGGGTTGCCTGAGAGATCGGTGCGCAGAATCAGCGTGTTGATAAAGCAGCCGATCAAGCCTTCGAGTTCGGCCCAACGGCGGTTGGCGACCGGCGACCCCACCACGATATCCTGCTGGCCGCTATAACGCGCCAGCACGCATTGAAAGGCGGCCAGCAGCGTCATGAACAGCGTCACCCCTTCGCGGCGACTCAGCTCTTTCAACGCGCTGGTCAATCGCTCCGGCAGAACGAGCGGCAGCGTTGCGGCATGATCATGCCAGAAAGCAGGACGCGGACGATCGGTGGGCAGCAGAAGTACAGGCAGATCTGCCAGACGCTGCTTCCACCAGGCCAGCAAAGCGTCTAACCTGTCTCCACGCAGCCATTGTCGCTGCCACTGTGCGTAATCGGCATATTGCACCGGCAGTTCCGGCAGCGCCAGAGCCTCACCCTGCGCACGCGCTTGATAGAGCGCCGCCAGTTCGCGCAAGAAGACGTTGATAGACCAGCCGTCGAAGATAATGTGATGGCTGGTAAGCAGCAACAAGTGTTCTTCCTCGGCCAGACGCAGCAGTGTGACACGCAGCAGCGGGCCGCGCGCGAGATCGAATGGGCGTTGCTCCTCCGCGATGACTAACCGCAGCACCTCGGCCTCGCGCCCGGCTTCAGGCGCCGCTTGCAAGTCAATCACTGCAAGCGGCAGCGCCAGCTCCGGGGCAACGATCTGCACCGGCTCGTCTTCGTCCGCGACGACCGCAAACGTTGTGCGCAAGATTTCATGGCGGCGCGCCACTGCTTGTATGCTCTGTTCCAGTGCCTCGGCCTGCAACGGCCCGCGCAGGCGCACCGCGCCAAAAACGTTGGCGCGCGCGTTGCCGGGATCCAACTGATCAAGAAACCATTGGCGCTGCTGCGCGTAAGAGAGCGGAGCATTTCCTGCTCGCAAAGCAGGTAGTAGAGGAGGAATCACTCCTTCCAGCTCATCTTGCCGGGCCACGCGAATATGCTCCGCCAGCCTGGCGATAGTGGGCGATTGCATGAGCGCGCGCAGAGGCAATTCCACGCCAAAAGCGCCGCGTATCCTGGCAATCACCTGGACGGCAAGCAGAGAGTGGCCGCCCAGAGCAAAGAAATCATCATGAATGCCTACTTGCTCGACATCCAGCGTCCGCGACCAGATACCTGCCAGCATCTCCTCGACGAGATCGCGCGCTGGCGCGCTTGAGCGCGCCTCTCCTTCGTGAGGCGCTGCCAGTTCCAGCAGCGCCCGCCGGTCTAGCTTGCCGCCAGGCAACAA
>DATLSW010000448.1:0-4393 GCA_035533955.1 Ktedonobacteraceae bacterium
TCACTGCCGCGCCCGCCGCGCCGAGCAAACCGAGCAAGAGTGTGAGATCGGCCCCATTCGCCATGCCATCGTTTTCCTTGCTCAGCCATGCCAGGTCGAGCAGCAACGTCGCGCTCCACGAGCCTATAGGGATATCCGTCAGAGTAGGGTGAACGGGATGGCCGAGCCATGTGCCATTCAACATGTCCTTCAATTTGCGCTGCGGTTGGCCGCCCTGCCCAAAGAACTTCGAGAGCCAGTTCTGGATCGGATCGGCCAGTTTGTCCAGCCAGGTCTGACTCTCTACCACATTCTCAACAACGTGACGCAGGGGAGGACTCAAGGGAGGCGTCTGTGTCCAGCTTTTGAGTTCCTGCGGGGATTGTTCTGCCGTCATGCGATCGTTTGCCATGTGTTTTGTTTCTTCCTTTCGCTTCCAAAGAAGCCTACGCTTCTGCCAATCACTAAACGATCAGCCAACAATAATCAGAGGGAGGGTTAACGCCGAGTACCGAAAACGGAACCGCGGGTCGCCTCCGTTTCAGGATATATCGTACCACCGCTTCATTGTGTCCATAGAATAACCGCGCGCAGCGCACCGCGCTGTGTAGAGAACGAAATTGCACGAACATATCATGCTGCACCGGCAAAGTAACATGCGAGAAGCCATGCTTTGCCAGCCAGTCATAGTCCTCGCGGCGCGGCCAGATCAACACCATTCTGCCGTCATGCTTCGTGACACGCCGCAGTTCCGCCAGGCCAGCCTCGCCCCCCTGCTCAGGCGCGGCAGTGAAAGCTGAACAAGAAAGAGCGATATCGACGCTGCCGCCCTCCAGAGGAATATGGGAAAAATCTCCCTGGAGCACAACAACGCGCTCAGAAACAGGCTGCTGAGCTACCTTCTGTTCCAGGATGCGCAACAGGCCAGGAGAAGGTTCAATGGCATAGACCAGCCTCGCCCCATGTCTCAGGCATTCAAACGTCGCGCGCCCGCTGCCTGCTCCAATATCAAGGACGATCTTATCCCGCAGGTATGGCTCTAATTGCTGGAAAATGCCAGGATGCAATTTCTCCCCCTCCGTGAGTTCTTCGTAAAGCTCCGGCATTTTCCAATAGGTCAATTCCCAAAATAACGCATCCAGCACGCGCTTGCGCGCGGCCTTCACTTCCTCTAGTGACGCGGGATGATTGAATTCCTGCATGAAGTACGAACGATGACGCCATTCTAGATTCTTTCTGATTTGCTGGATCAAGCACTTTGAAGACCCGTGCAGACTCCGCGCCAAATCCTGAAGTTTCATGACGCAAGCATCGGCATCGAACAAGCGGCGCAGTGTAGCATCATCGAAAACGGCCAGGTCTTCGATCTGAAATGGGTTTTTGAAAGCGGTATCAGACCGTACCACACTGTTGTGATCATCGTTCGCGTCCATTGCTTTCCCTTTGCCAGGGCGATCTAGAGGATACTGCAATACTCCAGCAATTGCTCATCGGCCATAAACGCTCCGACCACCTGCAAGCCAAGCGGCAAGCCATCAGGCGCTACTCCGGCGGGCAGCGTAATAGCGGGCAAACCGGCATGAGTCCAGGGCAGGTTCATGATCGAGTTGCCGGTAGTCTGGATACCTTCCGGCGCGCTTCCGGGCGCGGCAGGGCAGAGCCAGAGATCGATGTTCTCCTGTAACATTAACGTTTGCAACTCGCGCCGCAGTTTCAGGCGGCCATCGCGTGCTGCCGCCAGTTCCGCCGCGCTGACCTGCTGGCCTTTGCGAATGGCGTCCGCGGTGCGCAGGCGGTACAGATGCTCGTAGCGGGCGAACCACGCGGCATGAACCTCGGCCATTTCCGCGCACACCAGCAGCATGTGACGATCATTGATAGCCTCGATATCCGGCATCACCGGCACACGCTTTACAGTATACCCCGCCCGTTCAAGTAGGGAAATATGTTGCTCGAAGGCTGCCAACCCCTCCGGAGAAGCCTGGATCAGGTATGGGCCATCCGGTATGCCGAATACAGGCAAACGAGCAGACGGCGTTGAGACGGGGCGCCAATCGCGACAAAGCAGCGCGGCAGCCAGAGACATGCCATCGATGTCCTGCGTAAAAAGACCCACAGTATCAACTGACGGAGCGCAAGGAATCACGCCCATTGTTGGAATGCGCTCGTAGCTGGGCTTAAAGCCGACGATACCGCAGAAGGCAGCCGGGCGAATGGTCGAGCCGATGGTTTGCGTGCCAAGCGCGAGGGAACAAAAGCCCGCCGCGACGGCTGCCGCCGAGCCACTGCTCGATCCGCCAGGAGTATGGTTGAGGTTGTGCGGATTGCGCGTCGGTCCCGGCTCAAAAAAGGCGAATTCAGTGGAGACCGTCTTGCCCAGGATCAACGCCCCTGCCTCGCGCAACATAGTCACGCACGCGGCCTCAGCGCCGCTAAACGCCTCCTCTGGCAGTTGCGAACCGGCCTGCGTGGGGAATCCATCGACATAAAACATGTCTTTGACGCCAACAGGAATCCCATAGAGCGGCGGTCGGTTCGTGGGATAGGGAAAGCGCGTCTTTAGCATCTTTGCCTCGTCAAGCAAACGCGCGCGGCGGTTCGCTTCGGGCAACAACGCCTGAATCTGTGGATCGTGAGCATCGACGCGGTCGCACACATCGTTGATGTACACTGTTATGTCAAGTTGTCCATTCTGTAAAGCGGACGCCGTAGCAGCAAGTGGCGCGGGCTGGATCATAGGCAAGGCTCCATTTCGTCAATCGCCAGAACTATGTTGTATTCTACCATTATCCCAATATCTATGTGGTGACGGGGCCAGATACAAAGTTCATAGTCACCACAGTAACATTGAAGCTACCGTAGAAGGACGACTCTTTTGAGTGAGGAACAGGCACGATTTACAACGAGAACCACCGTACAGGAGAAACTCAATACCGCCGCCGAATTGATGAGGGAAGCGGCGAAGATCGTGGCGCTGACGGGCGCGGGCATCAGCACAGAGTCGGGCATCCCAGATTTTCGCAGCCCTGGCTCAGCCTGGATGGCCGATCCGCCGGTGAGCTACCAGGACTTCATCAGCAAACCGGAGGCGCGCGAGCAATACTGGCGCTCGCGGCGCAATCTCTCGCTGCGAGTGGCTACCGCGCGTCCCAATGACGCGCACCGGGCGCTGGCGGCGCTGGAACAACGGCAAAAGTTGTTCGGCTTGATCACGCAGAACTTCGACGGCCTGCACCAGGATGCCGGTCATACACCGGAGAACGTGATCGAACTACACGGTACGTCGCGTGAAGCGGCCTGCACACTGTGCGGAGCGCGTTCATCGATAGCCGAACTCCAGCAGCGCATCGACACAGGAGAGATCGATCCGCGCTGCACACTATGCGGCGGCTTTCTGAAATCGGCGACGATCCTGTTCGGGCAGCGACTCCCGGAGGATGTACTCGCGCGCGCCAAAGAACTGACGGAGCAATGCGACATGTTTCTCGTCGTTGGCTCCTCGCTCAAGGTGAACCCGGCGGCGATGCTGCCGCGCAGAGCATTGCACAACGACGTGCCGCTGATCATCATCAATATCCAGCCGACGCCGCTTGATGCTTATGCCGACGTGGTGATTCAGGAAAAAGCTGGAGACGTGCTGCCCGCGCTGCTGGCGCTGCTATGAGGCGCTATACAGCGCCCTATAACGCCAGCGCCTGTTTCCTCTCTCCAGCACGAATGGCTGCGGCGAGGTGATTTTCTGCCGGAGCCAGAGGACAGATCCAACGGTTATTGTAGGCGCACGAGGGGTTATAGGCGTAGTTGAAGTCAAGCATGATGCGCTGTCCGCCACTGCCCGGCACGGCTAAGAAATCACTACCTTTGATCGTATCAAACAGATAGCGCCCGCCGCTATAACTTTCCTTCGCGTACGTCGTATCTCTGAATGGCAAAAACAGGCCGCCGCCGTAGATATCGAGCCAGTAGATGGAAAGCGTCATCGGCTGATCTTCGATGACAAAATGCACTTTGCCGATGACGACCAGGGTCATCGATTCTCTGGCATTCATAAGCATCGTATGGCGCGTTTGCTCGACAGCGGTATCGATATCTGCCACAAAGCGCATGGCCGTATTATAGGGGAAATAGGGCAGGCTCTGGAAACCGTGGCGCTGCTTTTCATCTAACGCGGACTGCGGATGGCGCGCAAAAAGTTCGTCTCTTGCCGCGCGAAAACGCTCCCATACCGCGACAGGGTCCGCGCCAGCCATGAGAGATTCATTACGCTCGCGATACATCGCAGCCACGAGACGGCGGTAATCATACAGTTCAAGAAATTCTGACATCATATGCTCCTGACTGGCACAAAGCTCACCTGTTCTCATGGGAAGATACCACATATCTGCTCGCTTAACAAGTCGTTGCGCGGGCGGGG
>DATLSW010000449.1:0-6266 GCA_035533955.1 Ktedonobacteraceae bacterium
GGTAATTTCCTTGATTACGCTGGCGCTCGCGCTGATTTTTCTGGGCGGAGTACTGGTGGCAGTCGGTGCAGATTACACAGACCTGCCGGGACCGTATCTGGTGAGCGCCGATATGCGCTCTATTGAGCCGGAAGGTATTCAGGACGCGATATGGAGCCTTGCCTATCTTGGACCGAATAACCGTATTGGCACCGACCGTATTAATCAAATGCTTATGAGTACCTATGGCGACCAGCGTATCGTGACGCGCCTGTACGACAATGTAGATATTTCACCCATTTTCTATGCGTCGCAACTAAGCCCCGACGAAGTCAGTCTCTTGCGTTATGCCGGGTTAAGCTACCTGGAGGTCGATATGCGTTTAAGCCAATCACTTCCGTTAGTAGGGTTGTATTTTGAGAATGATAGTCCTACCAAACCTATGAGCAAAGAGGCTTTGACGAAATTCGATACTGTTTCAAAGCTCAATCGCATATTTGACAGCGGCAACATTGTGATTTACGATGCAGGAGCATATTTCAATGGATCAGGTTGATAAAAAGACATATTCGGTAGAATACGATACTGGCGAGAGTAGGGATGAGCAGCGTTCGTATGATCCTACGCGCTGGTGGTTGCTCTATAAGCAAGATATTGCCCGCTATAAGAAACATAGAAGCCATACGCCGGTAGTAATCCTCTTTCTCACAGAACAGGGGCTGTGGGCGCTGCTCCCGTATCGCATGGCGTCCGCGTTGTACCGATCTCATGTACCCCGCGTTGCGAAAATCCCCCTGTTAGCGCTGGCGGCAGTGCAGAAGGTCATCGAGATTGTGGTTGGCATCACCATTCCCTATCAGGCGACCATTGGTCCAGGGCTGTATATTGGTCACTTCGGCAACATCGTTTTGAGCCAGGAAGCAATCATAGGGCATACCTGCAATTTATCGCAAGGAGTAACGATTGGAGTGTCGGGCCGGGGAGAGAGGCGCGGCGTACCCAAAATTGGCAATCGAGTCTATATTGCCGCGAACGCAGTAGTGGCGGGGAATATCGCCATCGGTGATGATGTAGTCATAGCGGCCAATTCACTGGTCATTGCCGATGTGCCAGCGCATACTACGGTTATGGGTGTACCGGCGCGGGTCGTCAATGCACATGGTTCAGAGGACTATCTTGATCCATAAAAAACCTACGATAATGACGCTTTCGTCCTATCTGGTATATGAGCTTTTTGTGTGGTGCGGGTTGAATAGGCTACAGGAGAGGGATCATCAATGCGTATAAAAAATCTTGATCTCATAGTGGTCATAGGTATTGTTGTGATCAATGTGGTGTGGACGCTCATTCCCCAACATCCAGTGCTTCCTGGTATTCTCCTGGTTCTGCCCTTAACATTCATTGTACCAGGTTACGTCCTTACTCAGGTGGTGATACGCAGGCGTTCGTCTGAACCATCGCTCGATGCTTCGAGCGAACTCTTGCTGAGGCCAGGCTTAAAATTGAGACAACCTCCAGGCATTGCCGATCAAATTGTATTGACTCTGGGATTGAGTCTGGCAATTGATGTGCTGGTAGGTTTTGGACTCAACTTTTCGCCTGTAGGGTTACAGGCGTCGTCGTGGGCGCTGGCGCTGGGACTCTTTACAACGGTATTGACGCTGCTCGCAGTATTTCTGCGACAAAAGGATAGTGCGAGAACCGCGAGTGCCTCAAAATTGCATATTACCATCTATGATGGTCTGCTGCTGGGGCTGGCAATAGTCGTCGTAATCGCTGCTGTCTGGCTGGCAATCATCAGGCCACTCGATCCACAACCCAGTTTTACACAATTCTGGATGTTACCGGTCAGGAACGATGGTTGCTCTGTTTCTATTGGCGTGCAAAGCTTTGAAACAATGTCCGTCGCGTATCGTGTTGTAATGACGATCAATCACGCGCAAACGGATAGCTGGTCATCCATTGTCCTGTCTCCGCAACAAACGTGGTCTCGCTCCGCGGTAGTAACGCCTGAAAATACCAGCAGCTTGTATATCGAGGCGCTGCTTTATCGAACTAATGAACCGGGTAAGGTCTACCGGAATGTCCACATAACATTGTATATATCGACGGTCAGTACCAACGGACAGACTCAATACCAGTGTAAGACCTGAGAAGAAAGAAGCGAAGTCTATGCTGAACGATCCAGATATAAAACGAAAAAAGCCACGAAAAAAGTCATCAGACTATTTCGTCGTCATAGCCTTCGTAGTTCTCTTCATCGTTGCCGCACCGGGCATAGCCATCATTATCAGAGCGCAGCAGCAACAGCAGGCAGCGAACAATATACAGAGCGCTACCGCATCTCCTGGAGGGTTAGCCGTCAACAGGAAACTGATATTTGATGACGAATTTAATGGCACATCCCTGGATACGTCCAAATGGAAACCGTGCTATCATTCTGGAGACTGTACAAATAGCGGGAATAATGAATTGGAATGGTATCTTCCAGAGAACGTCACGGAAAGTAACGGCCTATTGCAACTTCATGCTAAAAAACAAATATATAATGCGCCGGATGGAAAAACGTATCATTATACCTCGGGCATGATTGCCAGTACGAATTTTTCGTTCACCTATGGCTATGTGGAAATGCGCGCCAGGCTTACAGCTTGTAAAGGAATGTGGTCAGCATTCTGGATGCTGCCTACAGACGGCGGTTGGCCGCCCGAGATTGATGCGCAAGAAGTGCTTGGCAAAGATCCCACAACTGCGCATATGTTTTATCATTATGGTGCAAACAATACCGTGTATGGCGGCGCGTGGAGTGGGCCTGATTTTTCTGCCGGGTGGCATACCTTCGCGGTTGATTGGGAGCCGAATGCTATCACCTGGTATGTTGATGGAGTGAAACGGGAACAGGATACGAATGCTTCTACGATTACCAATAAGCCGATGTATTTGCTTGCTAACCTGGCGGTGGGTGGAAATTGGGCAGGCCCGCCTGATGCCACAACCGTCTCTCCTTGCGCATTCTCGATTGACTACATAAGAGTTTATGATTAGGCCAGTTTGCGTCAGAAAAATATGGGAGGCGCAATAATATTACGCCTCCCATGATTAGCCGCTCACGCGCTCGTGTTCGATAAGCCAGCGCAAGAACGCGAGACGGCGATCTTCCTCAATCCTTTCGCGGTATTCAATTTCCTCGGTCAAATGACCTTTCATAAAGACGAGGCGCGCGGCCCCGGATTCAGAGAATCCCAGCAGGCGCAGATATTCAAAATCCCGATAATCTGTCGTACAGGTCTGTTCTTCCATTTGGGTGCCTTCTTTTCTCTAATACGGCGGGCGTCAAGCCTTCCTACAAAGACGACATCGTGGATACCTACTGCTATATATACGTTGGAAAGTTCTTATCTGGTACACCTTCTTTTCGCGAAAAACTATTCCGGTTGTTTCTGGGCGCTGGTTGGCATATGCATACCCAAAAGTATTGCTCGCAATGCTCGTTCAGTAGTATCACACATAAGTTCTGCCGCGTGTTCCATGGCGTAAGGCAATGTCATCGGCCCGGAGGTCAGTACGGCGATGGCATCAATGCCGAGCGCGTAGACGCCATCGTAGCCGTCACCCAGCCCTCCAGCTATCGCTAAAACGGGGATACCATAGCGTTTTGCCAGAGCGGCCACCGCGCCGACGCTTTTTCCATAGGCGGTCTGGGCGTCAAGCTGGCCTTCCGCTGTGATCACCAGATCGGTCGCGTGTAATTGCGCTTCAAGTTGCACCGCTTCGAGGACAATCTGCGCACCGGGGCGTAATGCCGCGTGGAGAAACGCCAGCAAGCCAGCGCCCAGTCCGCCAGCCGCGCCCGCGCCGGGGATGGCGGCGACGCTCAGACCGAGATCGCGCTCGATGATGCCTGCATAATGAGCCAGCGCCGCGTCTAATTGTAGAACCATCTCCGGCGTGGCTCCCTTCTGCGGGCCATACACCGCCGACGCGCCCATTGGGCCGCATAGGGGATTATTGACGTCGCAGGCCACCTCTACCGCGCACTCGCGCAGGCGCGGCTCGAGTGTGTCTGTTGAAATTTGCGCGAGCGTTGCCAGCGCCGCGCCGCCGCGAGCGATGGGTGTCCCGTCACTGGTAAGCAGACTTGCGCCCAGCGCCTGGACCATGCCAGCGCCGCCGTCATTGGTCGCGCTGCCGCCGATGCCGATAATAAAGCGGCGGCAGCCGCGATCAAGCGCGGCCAGGATCAGTTCGCCCACGCCGTAAGTTGTCGTGATACGTGGATCGCGTCGTTCCGGCGGCACGAGCGGCAAGCCTGCCGCCGACGCCATCTCGATTACCGCTGTCTGCCCGTTCCCTAATATGCCGAAAAAGGCCGTCACCGGTTCACCCAACGGCCCTGTGACCGTTTGCCACACTATTTCACCGCCCGTTGCGTCCACCAGCGCCTGCACCGTTCCCTCGCCGCCGTCGGCCACTGGCACGACAACGACTTCCGCATCTGGATACACCGCCTGTACTCCTTGCGCGATAGCCAGCCCAGCCTCGGCGGCCGTCAGGCTTCCTTTCAATGATTGTGGCGCTATGACGATGCGCATACCATATACTCCATTCTGTGGCGTTGCAATACTGTTGTCTTATTATATCAGAGGATGCGGTGCAGTTTTGTGCCAAAAATTTGCATCCTCTAGATCTTTGCTCTATAGCCACAACTGAATATCTCCTTACAAACGCTACCTGGCGCGCGCGGTGTTCCTGCTGCGCTTGCTGAACCATACGACGTCGTTTATACTAACAACGAGAAAAAAATTTCATCAGTAAAAATGTTCTGACTGATCGCTTATTTGCTCTATCAGGAGATATTTCATGCAAAGTGGTCTGGTTTTTTCCTGGCACTGGAGTCCCTATACCCTGCTTGCCCTGTTCATCCTCTGCCTGCTTTATGGCGGCGTGCTGCGTCTGACCTATAAAGACCCGGTACGAACGCCATTCAAGAAACGGCAGTTGCTGTCGTTTCTTGGCGCTATTGCGAGCATTGCCATCGTGCTGCTGACGCCGCTCGACAACATTGCCCGGACGCAGTTGTTCGTGGCGCACATGGTGCAGGCCGTCGCCATCACAACAATCAGCTCGCCGCTCCTGCTGGGAGCAATCCCTGACTGGATGATCCAGCCCATTGTCGATCTACCGGTGGTGCGCCAGATCTTCCAATTTGTGACGTTTCCTATTGTTGCCTCGATTATCTTCAATGCTACATTTCTGATCTGGCATGACCCAGGTTTATATAGCTATGCCCTTCAGCAGGGGACACTGTATCATGTCGAACTATGGAGCTTCTTTCTTGCTTCGCTGCTCAACTGGTGGCCGTTGATTGGCCCGCTCGGCAGGATGCGCCATTTCAGCTATCCGGTCTTGATGCTCTACGCTTTCTTCGATGGCCAGCCGGTGGATATTTTCGCTTTTCTGCTTGTCTTCACCGAAGTCGTGATTTATCATGTCAACCATATCCCAACTTCGTGGCTCAATTATGGCTATTCGCCGCTCGCTGATCAGACCATAGCAGGCGCGTTCTTACTTGTTCCCGGCATCGTCGATTTGATCGTCATGTCCCCGTTGTTTTTCCGCTGGCTGGCGCAGATTGAAGAACATCAGAAGGTTGTTGATCAGCGTCTCCAGGAGCGGCGGGAAGCGCAGGCTGCGCTGGAAGAAGATGAGGATGATGGCGAGGACGACGAAGAGATGGCAAATAACATTCAGGCAGTGCATGAGTTCGAGATGTGAGCCGCTGGCTCACCATCGATGATCTGTTTCCTATCTTCCATCGCCCTTAGCAACTGTCACTTCGAGTAATTGTCTTATTTTCTCGAACTGCCGCTTGTGTGATGCGTATAATGGGTTGGACACACTTGTCCAATTATTACTTTGGAGGAGAAACACCCATGACACAAGCGGAGACCACCAATATCCATAATTTCGTCACCACGGCTTTTCAACTGGAGGGCTATCGCGTCACGGCCAACTTCGGCGTGGTACGTGGCATCATCGTGCGCTCGCGCAGCATCGTCGGCAATATTGGCGCGGCGTTCCAGACGCTGGTCGGCGGCAACATCTCACTCTACACCCAACTTTGCGAGCGCGCGCGTCAAGATGCTTATGAACTGATGATCCAGCACGCCCGGCAAGTAGGCGCGAACGCGGTCATCGGCGTGCGCTACGACGCCACCGAAATCGCTTCGGGCGTCACCGAAGTGCTGTGCTACGGTTCTGCCGTGTATATGATTCCGATTGAGAAG